>NZ_NQLZ01000029.1:0-142297 GCF_002276395.1 Paenibacillus sp. 7541
GACAATCTGACAGCGGCGCGTTAGCGCCGCTGTTTTATTATTGACTCAGCTAAGCGGGTTTTTCGGAAACGCAGCTGCTGCGTGACGCCACGATTTCCTAGCCCTGCTTGTCCAGCTCCCGCTTCACGTGACGGAGCTCCGGCACGAGGATGCGGCTGAGCGCCAGCTTGACGGCGCCGGTCGAGCCCGGCATCGAGAATACGGCGGTATTGCCGACGGTTCCGCCGATCGCCCGGCTTAAGATAGCGGCTGGCCCGATATCTTCTGCAAAGCTGAGGTAGCGAAAAATTTCGCCGAAACCGGGCAGCTCCTTATCGAGCAAGGAAGCAACCGCCTCGTACGTCGTATCCCGTCTGGATATCCCGGTTCCACCCGTCAGCAGCACGGCCTCGACCTCGGGATCACCGGCGGCTTCATGGATCAATTCCCGAATCGTGTCGTAGTCATCCTTCACTATCATTTTTTTGACTACACGATATCCCGCTTCTTCAAGCATCTCGCGCATCAGATGGCCGCTGCGGTCATTCTCCTCTGTTCTTGTATCAGATACGGTCACAATCATGCAGTTTACGGTCTGAGGCGCTTCTTGTCTATGTTCTTCCACTGAATTCATCATCAAATCACATCTCCTGTCTCGTTATTGCGGCATCTGTTGCAGTCCTGCGTTCATTTGTAGTACACTCGCTAGCATAATACACTAACGGTAGTTAAAGGAGTACTTTATGGATCATCGTGTAACGCCCATCTATATTTTATCAGGTTTTCTTGGCAGTGGAAAAACAACGCTGCTCACCCGCTTCATCAGTCACTGGAAGCAGCAGGGACTGAAGCCTGCCATCGTGATGAACGAGATCGGCGAGGTGAACATTGACGGTTATATCGCCGGCCAAGATGTTCCCACAGCCGAAATGCTCAGCGGCTGCATCTGCTGCTCCATCCGCTCTGACCTGTCTTCGGAGCTGGCGCTGCTGATCCAGCGGGAACAGCCGGATGTCATTGCCATTGAAGCTACGGGGGTCGCGAATCCGGTGGAGATTCTGGATGCGATTGCCGAGGCTTCATTGTATATGAAGGTGGATCTGAAACAGCTGATCACCGTGGTGGATGCAGGTCATCTGCTGGAGCTGCACCGAGAGCAGAAGGGCAAAACCTACCGTCTCATGCAGGAGCAGATTCGGGCAGCGACCTTGCTCATTTTGAATAAAATCGATCGCATTAAGGACCATGAGCAGGCGGAGATCCGTCAGCTGCTCACGCGCTGGAATCCGTATGCGCCGATTGTGCCGGCATCGCATTGCGAGGTGGATGTTGAAGCGCTGCTCGTTGGCCGGACAGCCGATGTGGTGGACGCTACAGGCCAGGGAAGCGGCAGCGGCGTTGCGGAATCTTCTGTACTGTCAGCTGGCTCTCCCGCGGCTGCGTCCCATTCCGCAGCACGAAGCCGAACCGCAACTGCGGCCGGCAGCCAATGGAATTCAGACGCTGATCATCACGGCCAGGGCGGTCATGACCCTCATAATGATCACCAACAGGACCATGAGCATCACCATCATGACCATGACTCTCATGATCACAAGCATCACCATCACGACTCTCACGATCATGTCATGTCCTACACCTATTATTTCTCCCGACCGGTCAACAGCGAGGCGTTTGAGCGATTCATATCCGAGCTGCCGCGGGATGTGTATCGGGCCAAAGGAATATTGACGTTCAGCGATACGAACAGCCGCTTTCTGTTCCAGTATGCTTATCGGGAAACAGACTTTACGAAAATTACGCCGCAGGGGGAACTGCCCGATGTGGTTGTGTTTATCGGAGAGCACTTTCATAAATCGGGGCTCGAGCAGCAGCTTCAAGCGCTTGAAAATGAGGAGCACGGATAAACATCTAATCTAATCTGCTCTGTTCTCTAATCTGTGCGCTTAAGGTCCCGTTTCCTCGTATTGCTCGTCAGGTTGGTTCAGCCGACCGGTTCGTGTTTAATAGATTGACATAGCGTTTTCAAGACAGCAAGGAGGATCTGATCGATGTTGACTGAGCCTAAGTACGAACAATGTATTGAAGCTTGTATTCGATGTATGAACGCTTGCAATGTGTGCTACGTTTCGTGTCTGAAGGAATATGAGCTGGCCAAGCTGCTGGACTGCATTGCGATCGACCGGGAGTGCGCAGATATTTGCGCTTATGCTGCCCAGGCAATGTCACGCAACAGCCCTTTTGTCAAAGAAATAGTCGAGCTATGCATCAAGATTACGACGGCATGTGCCGAGGAATGCGGCAAGCATGACCACGACCACTGCAAGCAATGCGCAGAAGCCTGCAGACAATGCGCCGAGGCTTGCCGGGAAATGCTGAGCCATCTTTAAGCCTGAGTGTTTGCTATATGAGGAAGTCCGGCTTCGTAATGGAGCCGGGCTTTTTTTGAGTGACGGCATGTTTTAAGTTATGGCGTTCCTAGGGTGAGGCTGGCACACGTTGATAACGTTACGGAGAACCTCTATAATTACGACTATGGAACGATGATGTATCCAATGAATGGAATTGTAGGTGGGTCGCTTTGGAGAAGGTACTCGAACTCATCAAGGTGGATAAACGCTTCGGCCAATATGCTGCCTTGACGAATATAACATGGAGCCTGAAGCAGGGGGAGTGCGCTGCGATTGTCGGGGGAAACGGAGCCGGGAAAAGCACGCTGCTCCACATCCTTGCCGGCCTTATCCGGCCATCCGGCGGGTCGCGGATTGCACATATAGACCCGCTGCGGATCGGCTACGTCCCTGAGCGATTTCCGGCGACCCGCTTCCGTCCGACGGAATATTTGCGTCATGTGGCGGCGATCCAACGGCTTGCCAAATCGGAGGCGGCAAGACGCATCGATGCGATGATGGCGGTGTTCCAGCTTCCAGACACCAGTATGATGCGAAGCTCGAAGGGGATGCTGCAAAAGGTAAATCTGATGCAGGCGCTGCTTCGCCAGCCGGATCTTCTCCTTCTTGATGAGCCGCTGTCTGGACTCGATGAGGCAAGCCAGGCTGAAATGGTCGGCCTCTTGAATGAGACGAAGCGGCTGGGCACGGCGATCGTCATGTCTGTACATGAGCCGCTGCTCATTTCTTCGGTCGCTGACCGGGTGACCCGGCTGAGCAGGGGGCGGATCGTGCATGAAGGACCGCCGGAGATTCGCATCAGCCGGGAAGAAGATGAGATGAGGCTGGAGTTCGCGAATGTGGCGGCACATCTGTTGTCGGAGCTGGAGGAAGCCAGCGGCTTCCTCCGCTGGGAAACGAAAGGCAAGACTGGAGCGGTCATTGTGCGCGCCAGTATTGCTGATGACGTAATGCTGCATATTTTGCAGTCAGGCGGGTCCATCCTCGGTGTGCAGCGGCTGCATGAGCGTTCAGGCGCCGCGGGAGTGCCGGCCCAATCAGCAAGGAAGGGGGCGCTCGCTTAATGATGCCTCTGATCCGCTATATGATTGCGAATTACACGCGTTCCTATCGTTATTTTGCACCGGTGGCTTTTATGCTCATCTCGGTGGTCTTCATATATGCTTATCGGCCCAATCCGATTATGGACAGCTATGCGGTTACGGCTGCTTTGTTATTTATAGGCTCGGCCTGGCTCGGGATGAATTTCCTGAATCATGATCAGGGCAGACAGGCTGTGCTGCTCATTGTTCAGAGCGGGAGCGCGGGACGCTATTACATAGGTCAATATCTGGCCATTATCCTGATTGCAATGATGTTTAGTCTGTTCGCGGTCGGCTACCCGATCGCTGCCAATATGTTTGACAAGCCGATAACGATGTCCGAGCTGGTGATTGGATATTCAGCACATGCTGTATTAACCATGCTGGGCGCATCGCTGTCGATGTATTTTCAATCGGGATGGATGGAGAACCAGGGAAGAGCGGCAGGTTTGCTGCTGCTGGTGATGATTGTTTCATTAGCCGGACAGAGTGTCGGGAACCAGCTGCCGGAAGCGGCATCCCTTGTTCGTTATCTATTGCCGCCGGTGTGGCTGGTCATGGATATGATGGTCAATGCGCCGGTGCGCGGGCAGGCGGTTCAGATCCTCGCGATCCTGTATGCCTGGCTGTACAGCCTGGTTCTTCTTGCCGTATATGTGTGGTGCGCCCTTCGCCGGGATGCGGCCGTTCCGGCTCAAAAAGGCGGTTGAACAACCGGCCTTCTTCCTATACCATTAAGAATAATAGATATAGCAGATGGTAAATAGTCAAGACAGGAGGACGTTATGAAAAAATCCTTACTGCTGGACAGCGAACATTCCAGAGAACTGTTTGCCTATTTCGGGTTGGCGGTATACTACTCCCAAGCGCTGGAACAGCAGCTTGCGAATCTGCTGATGTTAATCAAGCTCTCCCAGGGGAGCGTGCCTTCGGAGGAGGATTTTACACAGTTGTATCAGCGCAAGCTCAGCAGTTCTTTAGGCCAGCTGGTGCATGAGATCCAGCATTACTTTCCGTTCTCCGAGGAAGAGACGCAGCAGCTGAAGGAAGTGTGGAAACAGCGGAATTATATCGTTCATGATTATTTTAAGGAACGGATCCATGAAACCTTCACGCCTGCCGGTCGAACGAGAATGATCCGGGAGCTGTCCGCCTTCAAGGACCAGGCGCAAGCGCTGGAGCAGAAGCTGCAGGGCTACTCTCGTGAGATGTATGTGAAGCTTGGCTTACACAATGAACAGAACGTTTAGTAGAAAATAGGACATTGCTGAAACATTTCGCCATACCTCCACGTCAGAAGGAATAGGAGGTGGAAATAATGAACAAAACTACAAAACTGATAACTTCCATTCTTGTGACTTCGTCGCTTCTTGGTGCGGGTGCCGCTTCCGCTTTTACGGATATCCAAGGGGAGCAGCCACTGCAAATGGTGAAGGAGCTTCAAGCGAAAGGAATTATTCAAGGCGTAAGCGCCGACAAATTCGCACCGTCCAAGACAATCACGACAGCACAGGCTGTGCAAATGATTGTGAATGCCGCTCAGCTGGAGTCTATAGCTGGTGCGGGCGACGCTCGTGTGAATGTGCCTGAGAACGCCTGGTATGCGGATGCCGTTCAAATTGCTGCTGAGCATGGACTGTCCGTATCCGAGAACATGAAATGGAACGAAGCGATCACGCGCGAGGCGTTCGCGCAATTGCTGTATGAAGCGGTTGAAGTAACCGGCCCGTATCCGGTCATCAAGATGTACATTAACGTGGCGGATGCGGATTTGATGAAGCAGGACAGCCTTGGTGCGGTTCAGTTTCTGCTGTTAACGAAAATTGCCGAGCTGGATGAGCAAGGGAACTTCCGTCCGACAGACACGCTGACACGGCTGGAAGCGGCTGAGCTCGCTTACCGTGCGGTTCAGTTCTTAGAGATGCATCAGGAGAACGCGATTCCTGACAAGCCGGAGCAGGACGACCCAGCGGTTACGACCGAAGTTGTCAAAGTGGATGCGAACGAGAACAAGGTTATCGTGACTAAAGAGGATCTGCCAAATCCGGGATATGCAATTAAGATTACGTCCGTGGATTATGTAGGTGAAGACGAGGCTGTCGTATACTACACGGTGGTCGAGCCTGATCCTGACAAAATGTACCCTCAGGTCATTACAGCAGGTTCTGATGAAGTGCTGGTGCCGGCTAAGTACACCAACATTACAACCAAGCTTGCAGACAAGCTGGAACTGCTGCCATAATCGGATTCAGATTTCTTCAGCCGCTTAAGAGACGGCTGTAGCGATCCTGCCAGTAAGAAAAGGCTGCATCGCCCGCGAACTTTACGGTTCGCAAGGGCGCTGCAGCCTTTTTGCATGTGCTAAATGTTACAGAATCTCGCTTGACGCTTGGGTTATAAACGATGGTTCGGCCTCAAGACGCATGCCTCTAGCGCGGTATTCGAGCTTCAAACGATGGTCCAGGCTTTCAGGCCTCAGCTTATGCCTGCTGACGAAGACCGCAGCTTCGGCGCTTACGCCTGGCCTCCGGCAAGCTGGCCGGCTGAAGCGCCGACAGCCTCGGGCGCCTCGGTGGAGGCTGGCTCTGGGCCGCCCTGCTGAAGCTGAACCATTTTGTAGTACCGCCCGCCCATCTTCATCAACTCCTCATGGGTGCCGCGCTCTACAATTTCTCCGCGATGCAGCACCAGAATCTGATCCGCATTGCGAATGGTAGACAGGCGATGGGCGATAATGAAGGTGGTGCGGCCCCGTTTTACGACCTCGAGCGCATCCTGGATCAGCGCCTCGGTCTCCGTGTCGATATTGGCGGTCGCTTCATCCAGAATGAGAATAGCCGGATTGAAGGCGAGCGCCCGGGCGAAGGAGATCAGCTGCCGCTCGCCGGCTGACAGCGTGCTGCCCTTCTCAATGACAGGCTCATCGAAGCCCTGCGGAAGATGGAGGAGCAACCGGTCGGCACCGACATCCCGCAGCGCCTGCTCAATTCTCTCCCGGGGAATATCCGGATCGCCCAAGCTCACGTTCGAAGCGATGGTGCCTGTGAACAGGTACGGGTCCTGAAGCACGATGCCCATATGCTTCCGCAGATGCTGTTTCGGTATTTCCGTAACGGGAACACCGTCAATGGTGATGGTGCCTTGCTGCGGATCGTAGAAGCGGAACAATAAATTGATGATGGAGCTTTTGCCGGATCCGGTGTGACCGACAAGAGCGACGGTCTGGCCTTGCTTGGCTTCAAAGGCGATGTTCTTCAGCACATAATCTTTCTTATAGGCAAACGACACATCCTTAAATTCCACATCGCCTTTATAGCGCGGCATGGAACCGTCGTTTACCCGCTCGCCAGGTTCATCCATCAGCTCAAACACCCGCTTTGCGGAGACGATGGACGTATCCAGTGCGGCAAGCTGATTGACCATGCCGGTAATCGGCTGGAACATGCGGCCGAGCAAATCGACGAATGCATACAACACACCGATGGACACAATCCCGGCCCCGTTCAGCGATCCTGACCCGAAATACCACAGTACAACCACCAGGGAGACGTTCCGAAGAATGTTGACCAGGTTGTGGGTTGTCAGGGAATTCAGGTTCAGCATTTTGTTCTGATGGGCAAGGTAGTCCGCGTTCAGATCCTCGAATTCTTTCTGGGTTGCCTTCTGTCTGCGGAATACGCGGATGATCTCCATGCCCTGGATCGATTCATTAATGATGGCATTAATCTCGCTTAAACGCGAACGGATGACGGTGTTGTATCGGGTGGCGAATTTCCGGTACAGAATCGTCCATATGACCAGCATCGGGATGACAAACAGACTGATAAGCCCCAATCTGACATCCAGCAGGAACAGCGCGATATAAATCCCGGTAATGTATACAATACCGGAGCTGAAATTGGACAGTACCGCAACGAACAGATCTTTAACCGCTTCGGTATCGTTAGTAACGCGGGATACAACCTTGCCTGCTGGCAAATTGTCAAAAAAGTGAACCGGCAGGCGCTGAATATGCGCGTATACATCGGTTCTGAGCTTCTGGATTACCCGATTCGCCGCTGATTGCAGCCAGTAGGTTCTTCCGAATACGGTAACCATCGAGATAAACAGGCAGACGAGGAACAGTCCTACCAGCTTGTAGATGCTTGGCAGCTCCGGCTTGTAAAATTCAAACAGCTCCTCGCGAGACAGCTGGACGGCCGGATACTGATGCAGCTCCCCGTTATAGGACAGGCTCAGCATGCCGTCCTGGAAGGAGCGCTCGCCATCGCTGCGCGCCACCGCTTCGGGAATGAAGTAGAAGCTTCGCCCGACCTGGAGAATGCGCACCTCCTGCCCCCGGCTTTCGTTCTCGCCAAATCGGTCTTCTCGCTTGTAATATTGATCCTGATATCTTGCGGCGCCATCCGCCTGGGTCGTTTCATAATAAGGCTTCTCAATGCCCAGAATGTGATCGTCGATCATCGTCTTGGCGATGAACGGACCGGCCAGCTCGGCAGCAACCCCGATCGCCAGCAGGATCAGAGCGGCAATAAACGTTCCTTTGGCTGTGAGCGCATAGCGGAACAGCCGCTTTCCGATCCCGGATTGATGTTTGAATGTCGGTTCATTGGGCGTCAATTAGGACACCTCCTCAGAGGTTAGTTTGTTCTCAAGCTGCTGGCGGTCGTATTGCTCACGGTACCAGCCGTTCATCGCCAGCAGTTCCTCATGTCTGCCCTGCTCGACGATGCGTCCTTCTTCAAGGACGATAATCCAGTCGGCATGCTGGACGGCAGACAGCCGATGTGTAGAGATCAGCGTGGTCTTGCCTGCACGTTTAGTGCGGATGTTGTCAATAATGCGCGCCTCGGTTCGGGCATCGACCGCCGACAAGGCGTCGTCCAGAATCAGAATTTCCGGATCGCTGATGAAGGCGCGAGCGAGGGAGACGCGCTGCTTCTGCCCGCCCGAGAGGGCTACGCCCTTCTCGCCGACAAGGGTATCGAGCCCGTCGGACAGAGTGGACAAGTCCTGGTCAAATGCCGCAGTGGCGATCGCTTCCATAATCAACTCGTCGGAGGCATCCTTTTTACCGAACTGGATGTTTTCCCTAACGGTCTTGGAGAACAGAATTTGCTCCTGCGGCACATAGCCGATCCAGCTGTACAGATGATCAAGCGTCAGCTGTTCAATCGGCACACCGTCAAAGCGAATTTCGCCCGAGCCGGTCGGATATTCATGAAGCAGCTGCTTCAGCAGCGTCGACTTCCCGCTGCCTGTGCGTCCGACGACGCCGAGTGTCTGACCTTTATTCAGCGTGAAACTGATGTCCTTCAGGTTATCCGCCGAAGAGCTCGGATAACGGAACGTGACGTTGCTGAATACGATGGAGTTCGGCACTGCCGGAGTTTCCGGCTGTTCCGGGTCTGTGACGTCAGGCGGTGTTTTCAGCGTCTCGTTGACGCGGTCCAGGGAGGCGCCGCCGCGCTGCATAATGTTAATCAGCTCGCCGATGGCGAACATTGGCCAGATCATCATCCCGAGGTACATGTTGAAGGCAACCAGATTGCCAAGCGTAATCTCGTTCTGGAAGACGAGGTACACCCCGTACGACAGACCGATCACATAGCTGAGGCCGATGGAGAAATTGATCGTTGGCTCGAACAAGGCATCTACTTTGGCTACTGCCAGATTTTTGCGGTATACATCATCCGTGATGTCCTGGAACCGCTTCTGGTCCGCCCGCTCCTGGACGTATGCGCGGACAACGCGCACGCCGGCCACGGATTCAAGCACTTGGTCGTTCATGACACCGAAAGCGTCCTGGGCGAGCGTATAGCGCTTGTGAATGGCCCGCCCGTAAATGACCATCCCGATCGCGATGATGGGCATCGGCAGAATGGCAGCCAGCGTCAGCTTCCAGCTGACCAGAAAGCCCATCGCAAACAGCACGGTGAACAAAAAGACGGAGGAGTCTGTCAGCACGAGCATGCCAAAGCCGGCGGTAGCCGCGACAGAACGCAGGTCATTCGTCGCTTTGGCCATCAGGTCACCCGTCCGGTTGCGCTCGAAGAACGGTGGCAGCATGCCGAGCAGATGATTCATGTACCGGGTGCGCAGCAGCCGCTCCACCAGGTTGGCCCCGCCGAACAGGCGGTGCATCCAGACATAGGTGGCCGCGTAGACGACAGCCACGATGCCCAGTATGAGCAGCAGGTAGCGTGTCAGCGAAGCCCATGTGATCGTGCTGGTGACGATGTCGTCAATCGCGTTGCCAAGCAGAAGCGGCGGGAGCAGTTCGATCACACCGCAAATAATGAGCAGGAACAGGCCGACAAGGTAACGTTTTTTCTCTTGTTTAAAGAACCACCCTAAATTTTTAAGTACAGCAAACACTAGAAACCCTTCCTTTCGTGTGGGAGGTGCAGTCTAAGCTCCGGGTTAAACTAAAAAAAGCACATCATCCGCGAAAGACGGACGATATGCTTCCTTATCATTCAACGTATCTTACGCACGGGGATACGACTGTGCGTGCATAAGGGTCAAGGACCACAATGGAGTTACCCAGCAATGAGCGGAATCCATCAATCCTCGGTAAGATGTGCACCGGCAGGGAGTCGATCAATATTCAATTGCAAGCATTGTCCATCCATATCATGGAGCATAAAATGTACTTGATTGAACATGAGTCTCACCCTTCCTTTCATTTTACAATAAATTGAAATCGCGCTCGTATGGATTGAATTCTATCATCGGGTACCGGAATGTGTCAAACAAAATTTCAGAAAATCTTCATTATTTTTGCGAAACAGGCGGGGGGATTACGGCTGAAAATGTTTGTATCCCTGAGCCGGTTTGCGTTATGATACTAATACACCCTGCATATGACAAGTTTTAGACATGGTTTTCAAGTTCAGGGTAAACATACGTTAGAGAACCTCATGAAAAGGGGAGTGTATAGAGCATGCAAATCGAAGTCACCAATGAGGCTGCCCGCTGGTACAAGAAAGAGCTTGAGCTGGAGAGAGGTAAGGCCATTCGCTTTTTCCCGAGATACAGCTCTGGCGGAGGACTGCATCCCGGATTTTCTCTCGGTATTTCCGTGGAAGAACCGGTGTCGCCGGGATTGACGGAACAGGCCGAGGATCTGCTTTTTTTTATGGAAGAACACGATTTATGGTATCTGGAAGGCTATAAGCTAAGCGTGAAATATGTGGAATCACAGGATGATATTTCGTATATTTATGAAAAAGAGGGCGCAGTTAATTAACCTCGGTTGTAAGTCTGCAGCGCTGCCTTAGGGAAAGGAGGCTCCTTGGATGAGCGTATTTCAACGCGATATCAGGCCTTATATTGGCAGAAGATCGAGCATTCAGGTCAAGGCGGCGGTGCTGGTGCTGAATGATAACGGAGAGGTGCTGCTTCTGAAGAGGCCGCGCAGCGGCGAATGGGGGCTTCCATCAGGCAATTTGAAGCCGGGGGAAGCGCTGGAGGATACAGCTGCAAGAGAGCTGTGGGAAGAGAGCGGCCTGGTGGCCGATCGTTTGCGCCTGCTTGATCTCTTCTCGGGACCACGATATGTCAAAAAGCATCCCGGCGGGGATGAGGAGTATTATGTGATCGGGTTGTACGGGGCCGACGGAGTACGCAGTGCCATCAATATGCCGCAGGGCAAAGATAGCGAAGTATCCTTAAAGTATTTCGGCTTTGACGAGCTGCCGAAGCTCGATCCTCTTGCCGTTCGCCTTTTGGATCACATAGGGCAGTCATGAATCGATAGCAGCAGGCCAGTGGCCGATCGTATGCGATTCCCCGCAAGGGGAATTTTTTTTCGGATACATACGCGGATGGGTAAGTAAATAGGAACAGGCTATTCCGCCTGCTCCGGAAATGGCAGCTCCAATGCAAAATCAAAATCATCGATGTCGTATACCTGAACCGGGAGTGCGTTCTCGATAATGCGTTCGATCAGCTCGTACTGGTCGGTGATGATCGGCGCTTCCGTCCGTCCGGCTGTAAGCAGCAGTTCGGTCTCCACGGGATCGAAAATATCTCCGTACGTGGCGGTATCCATCGCATTGATAACGGTGACGATCGTTCTGTCACCTATCGGAATGCTGGGGCTCTTCGCCCACGGCACTTGAAGCGCGCGATCGATTTTCTTCTTGTTCAGCGGCTCCTCAAAATATTGAATCAACTCACCGATTTTATCCCTGACATGCTGATCATCGGCAGTGTTGGTCATAAGCGGCTCGGGGCTCGGCTGCAATTCATAAAGCTCCATAATCGTGGTATAAGGAATAATAAATTCTACGGGCTTGGGCGGAACCACGAGTTGCCCATAGATGGCAAGCATAACGGCTTCCGTCACAAAAACTCTGGTCATGAATAAGATCCTCCCTGCAGGGGCGTTAATACGTGATCGAATTTTGCGTAATCCTGAATAGGGATTCTGCAACAATCCTGAAAAATCAGTTTAGAACTAATAAATCATTGAAGCGCGTAAATGTCAACTTGCTCTCGAAACAGCGGGCTTGCTGCAACTAAGAAAGGAGCTGTTACTCACCGTTGAAGTCCTGGAAATTGTACTACCCATTCGTCAAACCATACATGAAGTGGATTATCCTCACGCTGATCATTGGCATGATCAAGTTCTCGATTCCTCTATTGCTGCCGATGATTATGAAATATGTGGTGGATTCGCTCCTGATCAATCCGGAACTGACCAATCAGCAGAAGATTCATGATCTGATGATGGTGCTCGCCGGGACGCTGGTGCTGTTTGTGATTGTCCGCGGTCCGGTTGAATATTTACGGCAGTATTTTGCCCAGTTTATAACAAGCCGCATTCTGTTCGATATGCGCAATCGGCTGTACGCCCATCTTCAGCGCCTGTCACTCCGGTATTATCAGAACACCAAGGTCGGCGAGGGGATATCCCGATTCATCAATGATGTCGAGCAATCCAAAAATCTGGTTGAAGTCGGCATGATGAATATTTGGCTGGATATGTTTACTTTGCTGTTTGTTTTAATAATTATGTTCTTCATGAACCCGATGCTTACGCTCGTGTCCATAGCGGTGCTGCCTTTATATGCGTTGGCTGTCAATCTGCTGTATAAGCGGCTCAAAAAGCTGACGAAGGATCGCTCTCAGGCGCTGGCGGGCATCCAGGCTTATCTGCATGAGCGGATTCAAGGCATTTCCGTGATTCGCAGCTTCACACTAGAGCGTTATGATCGCAACAAATTCGAAGGCATTAACGGCAATTTCCTGAACAAGGCGATGGCGCAGACGAAATGGAATGCCCTTACGTTCTCCGTCATTAACACATTGACAGATATCGCCCCGATTCTGGTCATTGGCTATGGGGGCTACCGGGTCATTCAGGGGGACCTGACGCTCGGGACGTTTGTCGCCTTCTTCGGGTACCTGGAGCGGATGTATGCTCCGCTGCGGCGGCTGATCAATTCGTCCACGGTGCTGACCCAGGCGTCAGCGTCGCTGGAACGGGTGCAGGAGCTGCTGGACGAGCCCTATGATATTGTGGATGCACCGAATGCGAGAAAGCTGGATAAGGCGGGACAAATCCAGTTCGACCGGGTATGGTTCCGGTATAACGATGAGAATGGATGGGTGCTGAAGGATATTAACCTGACCATTGAGCAGGGGCAGACCGTGGCCTTTGTCGGCATGAGCGGCGGCGGTAAGTCCTCCTTGATCGGACTGATCCCGAGGTTCTACGATGTGCAGCAAGGGGCGGTCAGAATTAACGGGCAAGACGTCAAGGAGCTGACGCTGGAAAGTTTGCGCGGCTCGGTCGGGATGGTGCTGCAGGACAATTTTCTGTTCAGCGGTTCCGTACGCGAAAATATTATGTTCGGCAATCCGAAGGCCCCGGAGGAGGAGATCATCGCGGCTGCGAAAGCAGCGAATGCGCATGACTTTATTATACAGCTGCCGCAAGGCTACGACACCGAGGTGGGCGAGCGGGGGGTCAAGCTGTCCGGCGGGCAGAAGCAGCGGCTGGCGATTGCCCGGGTGTTCCTGAAGGATCCGGATATTCTGGTGCTGGATGAAGCGACATCTGCGCTTGATCTGGAATCTGAACATTTGATTCAGCAGGCGCTGCAGTCGCTGTCCAGCAACCGGACCACGCTGATCGTAGCCCATCGTCTGTCCACCATTACCCATGCCGACCAGATCGTGGTGCTGGAGAATGGCCAGATCACCGAGCAGGGCACACATCAGCAACTGATGGACCGGGAAGGCAGCTACGCGAGACTGTACAATGTGCAGCATTTGGAGGCGTAGGCAGGCGAATACAGCATCATGCATGATATATAAAAAAGGCGGTTCCCAGTGTCACGGGAACCGCCTTTTCTATACCGGTGCGGGGCAATTTTGCAGCTCTATTCGCTGCAATAACCCGGCCATAGGGTACGCAGGAAGCGCAAGTCGCCGGATTACGACTTGCCAATCAGCAGCGACAGCAGCCCTGCCGCAATGAGCGGGCCGACCGGTACGCCGCGCAGCAGGGCGACGCCAAGCACCGTGCCGACCAGAAGGCCAGCGACGACAGTCGGGTTGCTGCCCATGAGGGAGGCGCCGCGCCCGCCAAGATAGGCAACGAGCATGCCGACGGCAATCGCAAGCAGCGACTTCCAGTTCAGAAATGATTCCCCGATGGTGGCCAGGCTCATCTTGCCGCTCGCCAGCGGAGCCATCACCCCAATCGTCAGGATGATGATTCCGATATTCAGTCCATGCCGCTCCAGCCAGGGAAAGGCTTGGTGAAGACCGGTTACCCGGACGAGCAGCAGCACAATCATGGCGATGGCAACCGGAGAGTTGCTGCTGATGATGCCAAGTGCGGCCAGTCCGAGCAGGACCAATGCGATAACATCCATTCGTATCATCCTCCTTTCGAATGAGGTGGTCTCTACCTCAAGCTCATCCAGGCCTGAGAATTGAAATGACCGCAGTTCCGATCAGCGCCTGGAGGCGATAATATCCTCGGCGATAAGTCGGCCGTGGAAGCGGCCGGTCTCGATGAACACTTCGTTGGCGTTGCGGCCGGATGCGATCACGCCGGCCACGTACAGTCCGTCCACATTGGTTTCCATCGTCTCAGGGTTCAAGCGAGGCTTGTCCATACTGTCGTCCAGTTCAACCCCGGAGGCTGTCAGCAGCTGCCGGTCCGGGCGGAAGCCGGTTAATGCCAGCACGAAGTCATTGTCGATCTTCTTCGTTTCTCCGCTTGCAGAGGTGATCGTAATGGTGTTCTGCTCGATCTGGGTTACCCGGGATTCCAAATGAAGCTGGATGCGCCCTTTTTGCACCATGCTTTCAAACAGCGGGCGCACCCACGGCTTGATGTTGTCTGATACGGCGCTGCCGCGGTACACCATCGTAATGTCTGCCCCGACACGAATCAGCTCCATGGCAGCGTCTACCGCGGAGTTGCTGCCGCCGATAATGGCTGTTCTCATTCCTGCATACGGATGCGCTTCGCGGAAATAATGCGTAACCTTGTCCAAATCCTCGCCCGGAATGCCAATATAATTCGGATGATCAAAATAGCCGGTGGCGATGACGACATGCTTCGCTTGGCGGACGGATTCCTCCCCGCTGCGTTTGCGTGTCTTCACTTGGAAGCTGCCGTCCGGCTGCTTCTCAACCGCTAGCGCCTCTTCATAAGCCGAGATTCTGAGATTATAATGAGCCGCGACCCGGCGGTAATAGGCCAGTGCTTCATGCCGATACGGTTTGTCATTGGATATGGCAAAAGGAATATCTCCGATCTCGAGCATTTCTGCCGTACTGAAAAATTGCATATGTGTAGGATACAGGTAGATGGAATGAACGACATTATGCTTGTCGATCAGCTCCACGTCAAGACCGCGCCGGCCGCATTCGATGGCCGCCGCAAGCCCGCACGGTCCTGCGCCGATGATGAGTACATCTAACATGGGTGAACCTCCTTATGTAAACAGCTTAGGCGAGATCAATCAGCATATTCATCCTACAGCAATTGACGGCATAAATCCAGAATGAGGCCGGATTTTTCATAGGTCTTGTAGGAGGGGGTGTTGACTTTGGTTCAATAATTAGATTAATATCTAATTAGATGATTATATAATTAGATTGGTATTAAATAATAGGCCTAATAACAGGTGAGAAACGAAGGAGATGCGGAGACGGGAGAAGCAGAGCGCATGCCTCTTGTCCCTGGATATCAACCGCCAGAGACGGTGAATGAAGAAATCCGGGGCAGAGCGATCGGAGTGTCCTCTCCATCCTGCCTTATTGTGCCGTTATCCTTTCCATATCATTCTGGTCATTCTGGGCAGAAGGAGCAAGGAGATGCAGCTGGATAAAATCGTAAATGTACATAAAGTGCTTGGAGATCCGAACCGGATGCGGATATTGATGATGCTCAGCGGAGGGGAGATGAACGGACAGATGCTGGCGCAGCGCCTGCATCTGTCGCAGCCGACAGTGACCTTCCACGCTTCCAAGTTGAGGGAGGCGGGGCTTGTCCGGGAGCGGAGGGACAAGAACCATGTTTATTTTTCGCTCCAGCCCGAGTATATAAAGGAAGTGTTTGATGCGTCGCTGTCGTTTATTTTTAACAAAGGAGGTGAGTCGTCTATGTCAGTGGCCACGAATGAGACGTTTAAGGCGTCGGTGCTGAAAAATTTCTTTGGCAAGGATGGCAGGCTTCGCTCGATTCCGGCCCAATATAAGAAGAAGCTGGTGGTGCTTGAATTTATGGTGGAACAGTTGTCTCCGGGGCAACCATACAGCGAGAAGGAAATCAATGAATTTATTAAGCAATTCCATGAGGATTATGCTACGATCCGCCGTGAATTTATTATGCATGAGTATATGTACAGGGAGAACGGCATTTATGTGCGGAACCCGCGCGAGATGTGGACGAAATGGGAAGAAGTGCATTAAGCGAATGAGAAAACCGCCTGCGGTCAAGACCGTCAGGCGGTTTGGGTTTACATCGGAGTCTGTGCTTATTCACAAGCCGGGAGCTTATATTAGAAGCCTGCAGCTGTTTTTCTTACAAGCTCAAGACCGGATTGAACAATGTTCTCTGCTTCAGCAGGAAGCTGGTTGTGACCTTCGATGACGATGGTCTCGATGTCTTGCACGCCCCAGAAACGAAGGGAGTTGGTGATGAAGTTAACAGCCATTTCCGCTGCAGCCATTGGGCCTTCGGAATATACGCCGCCGCGGGCGTTCAGGAGAACGACCTTTTTGTCCGTTACGAGACCGACAGGGCCCTCAGCTGTATACTTGAACGTTCTGCCTGCTTGGTTCAGGTAATCCACATAGGTATGAAGGACGGCAGGAACAGTCATGTTCCACAGCGGGAAAGCAAATACGACTTTATCGGCAGCCAGGAATTGGTCCAGATATTTATTTACAGTGTCTGCAGCCGCTTGCTCTTCCGCAGTCAACGCAATGCCGTTAGCCGCTTTATAAAGGCCGACAATTGCATTGTTGTCATAGTAAGGAAGATTCTCCGCGAACAGGTCCAGCTCCGTAATGCTGTCTTGCGGATGGTTCTGCTTGTAAGTTTCTACAAACTCATGATACATTTTCACACTGACCGATTGATCAATGCTGCGGTTGTTGGCTTTGATGAATAGTACGTTAGACATAAATAGGTAACTCTCCTTAAGAAGTATTGTGATTAACTTTACAAAGTATAGTATATATCCTTTCTCCTGTTTGTCAACCGCATCATTGTACAATCGTAATATTGCCGGAGTAGGTTTCCACTGTAATCGTATCGGTCGTTTCTTTCGGTGAATCAGGTGCCTTTACGTTGCCGGAATCAGTTTTTAGATCATAGAACCCTCGGAAGGTGGAAGCCGGTTGTACCGAAATATTGCCTGATCTTCCCTGAATGTTGACGGGGAAGTTGTCGCGCATGACCAAATTGATGGAGCCGGAATACGATTCAATGTTTACCGGACCGCTGACTTGATCAAGCTTCACATTTCCGGAGCGGCTCAGCAGCTCGATGGGAGCCTCGATGTCGGAAGCTACAATGTTGCCGGAGGATAGATCCATGTGGAGCTGATCTGCTGTTATGTTGGCCAGTGTAATATTGCCGGATCCGACAGAGATGTCAATGCGCTTGGATGCGGCGTTATTTAATTTGATATTATTGGCATGAGAGGAGATCGTAAATTCCTCAAGACGGCTCTGGTCCGGGAGCACGACGTCAATTGTGCCCTTGGGCGTACGGATATCGGCAGCCATAATTTGTGGTCTCATCGGAGACATGATGTCCATATCCAATACGGAGCCTGAAAGCTCCAACCCTTCGAGCGCCTCAACCAGCTCGGGAGGAATGAGTCCTTCGAACCGGATGTAGCCGCTGCTGCTTTCACCGGCACGGACGGAAATGTTCATGTTGATGCCGCTTTTAATATCGAGTGATACTAACTGATCTTCCTTCAGTTCCCACTCGCGGGTATAGTTCGTATATTCAGGGCCGAACTTGAACTTGTTAACTGCCATGCCTGCGAAACCGACAGCGATAAGTAGGACTGCCAGGATCTTCATCTTTTTGTTCATTGGTGTGTTCTCCCTTTCATCACGCGCGTATTCCAGTTTGAATAGCCGCGGGTAAGCTTGGTCAGCGCGGAAAAGATGAGCCGCGATGCCTGCCACAGAAATAGGCCGAATCCGACGAGCGCGATGCTCAGAAACAGCTTGGCGGGATAGAAGCTGTCTTGAAGTATATAATCCACGACGACCAGGGCAGGGCTTATGACAGCGGCGGCTGCGCTTAAAGCGACGCCTCCGCCGGTGATCCACAGAGCGGCCAGGAGCGGATAGGCTATCAGCCCGAACAAGGCCAGGCCGGTTGCAATGAATGCTTTAGCCACGGTGTTCCGTTCGTTAGCAGGCGGTGCCTGAAGCGGGTGTAGATCTCCAAGCGCCTCGCGCGCGATTACGAATGGGTCCCCAAGCTCCTCGGCAATCTCCTTCTCCGTGCGGCCGTTCTGAAGCCCGAAGGCAAAGTGGGCTTCCATATCCTGAATGAACTCTCGCCGTTCATCCGCAGGTAGAATGGCAAGCCTTGATTCCAAAATGGAGATAAACTGTTTTTTTGTCATATTAATTTCCTTCCTCTATCAAATTGGTGACATTGCGTACGAATGCCGACCATTCCTTCACCATCTCCTGCATGTAAATGATCCCGCTTTCGGTTAGCCGATAATACTTGCGTGGCGGCCCCTCCGTGGACTCGCGTAAATAGGTTGTGCAGTAGCCCTCCTTGACTAGCCTGCGCAGAAGGGGGTACAGGGCGCCTTCGGCCACCTCGATATGCCTGGACACGGACTGGGCCAATTCGTAACCATATTGATCCTTGCGGTGAATCAATACGAGAACGCACAGCTCCAGAACGCCTTTTTTAAATTGAATATTGACATCCATGGGTCATGGCCCCTTTTCAACTCATTGGTAGTAATTAATAATCAGTAGCTGATAATAAATATATCATTCAGTACTGAATAATGCAATGTACTAGTTATAAAAACGATTCAGAATGGAGACGTGCCGCATCATTTCGGCGTTTGAACGCGTCAATACGAGGTTAATAGAATTTACAGAACATTCGTGAACAGGGTTCATTTTCCAATTCCCAATGAAAGGATGGGCAGCATGTCGATCGATCGGTTTATCGTCAGGAAACTGGAAACATGCCGGGAGTTAACGACAAGGAGTAATCTCGTCAAATTGCTGCAGATTCGGATTGCTAAAGTATGGGAGGCGGAGGAGAGGAGCCGGAAAGGTTAAATGACAGTGGTACGATTATATCAATGGTCCGCTCATTCCCCGTAGCGGGTACTTTGCTTGAAGCGAAGCACGGGTTCGGGTATGAGCCCAAAAAAAGGGCTATCCCTCTTTAGAAGAGGGATAGCGCAAGGGAATCATTTTCACTTTTGCTGTGGAGAATAGCCTCGGAGCCCTCGATTTCAATGCTGATCAGGGAGTTGAGGCATTTTTTCAGCGCTTTTTTACCATTGTGAATTTTATGATCAAGTGCGCTGCTCAACAATTTTAACACCTTTTGTACCGGTTGCTTGCTATCTGTCGTAAAATAGACAGGGACCGGCTTGTTTTGAAACATGATCAACGTTCTCATTATAATCACCTCACGAAAGTTATTTCATGATATTTGCATTATAAAGGGCCAATCTTAAAATAACCTTAAATTCAGAATATTAATCAGCAGCTATTTTGCAAGATTGACAGATTTGTGAACGCAGGCAGGAACCGGGATTCAGCTCGATTCGATGGGAGATGGCTTGCTCTTGAATCTTGCAATTGAGACTCAAGTATCATATCTTTCATATGGAGTGATAGTACATAGGAAATATGACACAAATTGACAGGGTCAGATCTGGAATGATATAGTTACAATAATGTAACTTTTTAAAAAGGATAAATGGAGGGAAAGTTTCTTCCTTAATGAACAAGAGCTAGTAGGGATAGAAACGACGAAATTTTCCGGAAAATCCCATAAAAATTGCCGAATTAAGACTTTGGACATATGTTTGGACTTTCGTAATGGAATAAACTATGATTACGATGATTTCAGGAGGGCGAGCTCACGATGATACTCACCGTGATCAGCGGACGTAATGAACGAGATTGGTTTGATATTGAAGTGCCTGACCATTGCCAGGTCGGAGAATTGATCGAATTGCTGGGATTGCGGCTCTATCAAAGTGCATCTCAAGAAGGAATTCAATATATATTGGAAGGGAAATTTCCGGAAGGTCTGTGGTTTAAGGTCGAGGAGGGGGCGAACCTCGCGGAAGCAGGACTGAGGGAAGGCACCTGTATCCGGTTACAGCGGGCGTTCTCCACAACGGAAGAGGAAGCGCCGATCTACGGCAGAAGATCGCTGTTTCAGGAAACTTGAGTTTGGGTATATAACCCTTTGATTTCCATTGAATCGATCGCCTGCATATTTCAGATGCTCTGGATTAGGGGGAAATGAGAATATGAACTTGCTGTATCAGCGTTCGCCGCGCATTAAGCCGGCTTTGAGTAAAGAAGAACTAGAGATTTTAAGGCCTCCGTCAGAGCCGAGCAAACCGTCATTCTCGATCATTTCGATTATTATACCGATTGTTATGACCGCGGCTACCGTCGGGATGTATGTGTACATGTACATGAGCGGAAGAATGGGCAACAGCAATCTGATGATGATTCAGTTAATGATGGTTTTTATGATGATGACATCTTATACGCTTCCGTTTTTTGTGTACTTGAGCAACAAGAAGACGTATCAGAAGAAATTGGAGGAACGGAGTCAGAAATACCGTGCTCAGCTGGACATTCACCGTGAACAGCTGAAGGAGCGGCAGCAGGAACAGGTTCAGGTGCTGTTTGATATTCATGGCGATCCGGAGGTTTGCTATCAGATCGTGAAGAATCGGAACAGCAGCCTGTGGGAGCGTTCGCCGGAGGATTCGGATTTTCTTGAGGTGTGCGTAGGGCAAGGGGAGGTCCCTTTTCATATCGAGGTGAAGCCTCCAAGAGCTGACGGGTATGATAAGGAACCGCTCATTGCTGCGGCAGAGGAGCTTGCGGCGGAATTTCAGACCGTTGAGAACGCGTCGATATGTCTGCCTTTGTTCCAGTCCAAAGTTATAGGCATTGTAGGCGCGAGGGAGCAGGTGCTCAGCGCGCTGCGGGTCATGATGGCCCAAATTACGGTAAGACATTCGCCGGATGAAGTGAAGCTGGCTTCCTTCTACGAGGAGAAAGAGGCGGCCGAGTGGGAATGGCAGCGCTGGCTGCCGCATATATGGGATGATGATCGTTCGCTGCGCTACATGGCCGACCGGAGAAGCGTTGCGCATCAGCTGGCGGACCAGCTGTTTACCCAGCTTCAACGCCGCAAGAGCAACCAGACCGAGTATAACAAGAAGACGATTGAAACCCCGGTGTACGTCGTTGTGCTGTCTGACACCCGCCTGATTGAGGAGGAGCCGCTGTTGCCGCTGCTGCTGGAAGATGCGGAGAAGGTCGATGCGGTGACGATTATACTGTCGGACCGCAAGGAAAGCCTGCCGATGCAATGCCAGCTCATTGTGGACGTAGAGCGTGGACGGGCGGTTTCAACCATGAAGAAGCCGGATGCAACCGTCTCCTTGCAGAGCTATGTTCCGCATACGATCAGCCGTGAGCAGTCGGAAGCGATGGCCCGCTATATGGCGCCGATTCGGCTGAAGCGATCGTCCGCCTCGGATATCCCGAGTGTTCTGACACTGTTTGAAATGATGGATGTCCAGAAAGTGCCCGAGCTTGAGGTGCTGCGGCGCTGGAGACAGAATCGTTATCCGGACACATTGCCGGTACCGATGGGCGTAAGAGCCGGGGGCAAGAAGATTAACCTGAATCTTCATGACAAAATCGAACGTCAGGGTCATGGGCCCCACGGGCTGATTGCGGGCACAACCGGCTCCGGTAAAAGTGAAGTCATTCAGTCGATCGTCGCTTCGCTTGCCGCCGAGTTTCATCCCCATGATCTGGCGTTCATGCTGATCGACTACAAGGGCGGCGGGATGTCCAATACGTTCATCAATCTGCCGCATGTGGTGGGCACGATCACCAACCTGGACAACAATCTGATCGAGCGGGCCAAAGTGTCGCTGAAGGCCGAGCTTGTCAGACGCCAAAAAATATTGAACGATGCCGGCAACCTGCAGCATATCGATGAATACTACAAGCTGCTGCGGAGCCGGCATGGCGAGCCTCTTCCGCATCTTGTCATCATCATTGACGAGTTTGCGCAGTTGAAGAAGGATCAGCCTGAGTTTATGGACGAGCTGATCAGCATCGCCGCGATCGGACGTACGCTCGGCGTGCATCTGATTCTTGCCACGCAGAAACCGGCAGGCGTCGTGGACGACAAAATATGGAGCAACTCGCGTTTCCGAATTTGTCTTCGCGTACAGAGCGAAGGTGACAGCCGGGACATGCTGAAAATCCCGAATGCGGCCTGGATCAACAAGCCGGGCAGAGGTTACTTTCAGGTGGGCAGCGACGAAGTGTTTGAGGAGCTCCAGTTTGCCTGGAGCGGTGCTCCTTATATTGAAGATACCAAACAAGAGGGAACGATTGTGGTCAAGGAGGTCCGCATTAACGGCAAGAAGGAGCCGATGCTAAGCGTCGATCCGAGAGGCAGCGCCCAAGAGGAAGTTCCGAAGCAGCTTCAGGTGTTCATCGACCATTTGGCCGAGCTGGCCAAGGAAGAAGGCATCCGGAAGCTGCAGGGACCTTGGCTTCCTCCGCTGCCGGAGCATATGGATCTTGACGAGGTGCCAGGCAGCGATGCTGCCGAAATCCAGGGCGAGGCGCTGGCAGCTTATGTCGGAATGCTGGATGATTTGCCGAATCAGTGCCAACGGCCATTCGTGTTAAATCTGGAGCAGGGCCACTGGGCTATCTACGGAATGCCGGGACTAGGCAAAACGACATTTGTACAGACGATCCTGATGTCGATCGCCAGACGTTTTACCCCTGACCAGTGGCATGGCTACATTGTGGATATGGGGAGAATGCTGCGCGATTTCAGCGGATTGCCGCATATCGGCGGCGTTATGAATGCGGAAGAGGATGACCGGATTCAGCGCTTGTTCCGCTATTTGTCGAAGACGGCCAATCAGCGCAAGGATCTGATCGCGGAGGCCGGTGTCAAGACGATTGCCTCCTACCGCCGGACGACAGGGGAGCAAGTGCCGCAGATTGTGGTCATCATCGACGGCTATTTGAACTTCCGGAACAGCTATCCGGAAGAGAACGAGATGATCGAGTATTTGCTCCGGGAAGGCGGCAGCCTGGGCATGACGTTCATTATAACGGCGAACCGGATATCCGACATGTTCGAGAAGGTTCGCAGCAACATTGCCAACGCCGCAACCTTTGAGCTTGCCGACCCGGCGGACTACTACTATGCTGTCGGGCGTCCGTCCAGAGCGCCAAGCCAGCTTCCTCCGGGAAGAGGACTGGTGAAAGGACAGGTTCCGCCGCTGGAATTCCAGATTGCGCTGCCTGCAGCCGGTCAGGATGAAGGCGCGCGTTCCGGCGCATTGCGGGCAACGATCCAGGGGCTCAAGCAAGCGTGGCAGGGCGATGCCGCACCGCGCATCGAATCGCTGCCGGAGAAGATTATGCTTCACCCGCTGCTTGAGCGCATCGGCAGCGGGCCGGCAACGGACCGATTGGCCCGGTACGAAGTGCCTGTCGGCCTGACCACCGATGATTTATCGCCGTTTCGAATCAATCTTCAGGACGGCCCGCATTTCATCGTTGCCAGCCCGATGGAGGGAGGAAAGTCGACGTTCCTGCTTAGTTGGATTTTATCTCTTTCCTACTGTACAGCGCCGGAGAACCTGGAGATTTATACTGTGGATACGAGGTATGGGAGCAGCGGCTTGAGCAGCCTGCGAGACCTGCCGCATATTAAAGGCCATGCAACAAATGAAGAGGAGCTGCGTCCGATTATTGAGGAGCTGTATCACAAAATCCAAACTCGTACGAAGGACGGGGATGATCCGGCGATCGTGCTGTTTATCGACGATGCCGATGTGCTCAGCAAACAGCTGGCCGACTTTACGGTCAAGGATCAGCTGACCGCGATTGTGCGTCAGGGTCGGGACCGCGGGGTTCATGTCGTGCTTGCCGGCGTGCCGGCAGACTTCCCGACCTTCGGGGTGGACTGGGTAACGGATGTAAAAGCAGCTCAGAACGGATTTTTATTTGGAACATTGGATACGAACGATTTATCGTTCTTTAGAATTCCTTTTTCAGAGTCTACGAATAGTCCTGGAGGGCTAAAGATCCTTCCGCCGGGACAAGGGTACTATGTCAAACGTAAGTATTTCCGGATAAAAAGTGCCGTTCCGTTCGATGACCAGTGGAACGCCCAGAAATGGGTCTCAGAAATTCGCGACATATGGCATGTTGTAGTTTGAGAGGAGGTGGCTCATAATGTTGACGATTCGTGCTTCCAAACAGGATACGATTGCACTGAGCGAGAAGGAATTTTTCTTCTTGGCCGGAATCATCGGTTCGGACCGGTTGCTTGGCGTGGAGGACCCGTTTAGCGGGTATCTGGCCGAGGAAATTGCCGAGGAATGGGAAAGAACGAAGGAGTCGCTGCTCAGCAAGCAGTATTTGCTCCTGAAAGAGAGCGGGGAATTGTCCATCCCGCCTGAAGTGTTCTCCCGGGTGGCGATTGCAGGTCTTTCGGACCGCGCATGCTGGTTGAAATACGAAAATCAGGATAGGGAATTTGAAGGATATTTGCATGTGACCGATGAACGTGTCATCCAGGTATGCAGAAGCGGCGAAAAAAACCGATATTACATGTTGAGTGAACTCGGTTCCATCGAGCAAACCTGCGATCAACTGGTGGAGGATTTGGCGCTCAGCGATCAAAATTGGGGGGATATTCCCGCCTTGCTGCTCAGCCGAAAAGAATTCGGGGACATCTACACCTCCGCCTCTGAATTGACATCGGACGAAATCAGCGATCGGTTGGCCAGATTAACCGATGATGAGGAAGGTTCCATCGCGCTTGCAAAATGTTTGAAAAACAAGGTTTCCTCAGGGGAGCTTCAGCTGTCCATATGGAACGGATTGAATTGGGAAAGTCAAAATGCTGCATTTGTTGTGAATGAGTCCATGAATTGGCTGCTGCGTATGAGCCTGGAGGGGGACCAGGACTGGCTCACCGCGGCGCCAGCTACAAAAGAGCAGTTTCGTCATATGCTTCTCATGTGGCTGAAACAGTAAGATGCCTGTATGACCGTATGAAAGGTGAGGACCTATGCGTATTTCTGTTGAGCCGGAATCTCTCCGGACGTTAAGCCGCCAGCTTAAGCAAAGTGGCGATGAATATCTGGCGATTACGAGAGCGCTGAACGAGGCGATAACCTCGTTAGTCTGGGAGAGCTCTCACAGCACCGCAGTGATGGATGAGTGGCAGACAGCCAAGCGTCTTGGAGAGCATCTGGGGACTCTGCTTGGGCAGATGAGCCAATATCTTCAGAGCAAAGCGGATCAGTTCCAGGAAACCGATCACGAGTATCGAACGATTCTGGAGCATGTCCCGGCAGGGGCGGTGTCCGCGGCTGCATTGTTTGCCGCTTCCAAATTGGAAGGGCGCACGTCGATATTGCCCGAATATGGGAACTACTCAACAGTGATTTCAAATCCGAGCTCAGTTGCCGCGGTGGTCGGCGTAAGCAGTTCGGAGAGTGGCAGCACGGTGAAACAGGCGGCTCTGGAAGGACAGGGATGGACGTTTACCGATCCTTCTCTAGGTATTGCTAACTGATCGGACTGCCATTTTTAGGGATAAAGACTGGAAAATGATTCAAACCGGGACGTTCAGGGTAATTGGAAATTAGGTCCGATGACATTTTGATAATCAAAGACCCATAGGCTAAGATTTCAAGTGTCACAAAAATCAGAAAAGTTGATCAAGGAGGTTACATACATGGCAGGACGCATTTTAATTACACCCGAACAAATCGACCAGGTAGCGAATCAATTTAAACAAAGTGGTGATCAAAGCCAGCAGATCGTCACCAGCCTGACTCAATCCATCAACGGGATGGAAGGTCAATGGGATGGTATGACGAAGCAGCGCTTCTTCCAGGAGTTTCAAGAAGCCAGCCGTCTGATGAACTCTTTTGTTCAAACGCTGGAAAGCATCAGCACTGAGCTGAGAGCAATCTCTCAAAAGTTCCGCACTGCAGACGAATCCCGTTAATTCGGAAAATCAGTCATCATGGTTCCTTTTACTATATAATAGCTGCATAGACACAGAAAACCGGGTCTGCTTCTTCAGCCCGGTTTTCTTGCCATCCAGAAGTTATTGTGGGTGCGGGCCGTCTATGTAAATTGAATGAAGCGCTACGTGAGGTGATGTTCATGGCTTTTCAGCCCAACCCGGGCGATCGGATTACGATTAATGAAACAACGTATATTGTTGGACAGCATCCGGCGGCTCCAGGCTTAGCTTATGCCCAGGCCGGAAGACAAGGTATCGTGTACCAGCTGATTCCGGAACATGGTGAAATTTCTGAGGCGAGGGCCTTGAAGGTGTTCTTCCCTAAATTCCGGATTCCGGCGATGGTGTATCAATCGGAGCATATGAGCCCATACAGCGAAGTGCCGGGGCTGGCCGTATGCAGTCGAGAGGTGCTTACTCCCGAAAAAAACGGAGACTTGATAGCGGCATATCCGGATCTGCTCTATGCCGTCGTGATGCCGTGGATTCATGGGGTCACCTGGTTTGATGTCATCAGCGAGCAGCGCTCGCTGAATCGCTCCGAGAGCCTGATGCTGGCCAAGTCGCTTGCTGCGATCGGCTCGAAAATGGAGCAGCGGGGACTCGCGCATTGCGATTTGTCCGCTCCCAACGTCATGCTTCCGTTTTTTTCGGAAGTAAAGTTACCGGAGGAACAATCGGCTGTCGAACTGGTCGACGTTGAGCAGATGTATAGTCCGAAGATGGACCGGCCGGATGTGCTCCTTGCCGGCTCGCCGGGATATGCGGCTCACCGTACCGTGCACAGCGGTTTATGGAGTGCGTACGCCGACCGCTTCGCCGGCGCGGTCATCATTGCCGAAATGCTAGGCTGGAGCGATCCGGCGGTGGTCAGCAAGGCATGGGGAGAGAGCTACTTCGACCAGCATGAAATGCAGACCGCTTGCGAGCGGTACTTTCTGCTGAAAAAGTCGCTGGAGAACCGCTGGGACCCTGCGGTTGCCGAGCTGTTCACACGCACCTGGGACAGTCAGGATGTGCGAAGCTGTCCTACGTTCGGCGAGTGGTTGATTACGCTGTCTGCACTCTCGCCGGCGGAGCCCGAACCGGAGCCGGTCCAGGAGACGGAGACGGCCTCGCCTGCGCCTGTATCAGCCGCAGCTTCAACTGCGGAAGCGGCCGACATTCCGGACGAAGTGCTGGCGGCAATTCATTTGCCGGCCGGGACGCGGGAAGTGAATGAACAGGTCATTGAGCGTCTGTTTCATCAGGCCCGCGATCTGGAGAACGAGGGGGATCTGTCAGGAGCGCTCGAAATATTCCGTTCCGCCTATCATTTTGTGAAGAAGGGGAGCCCGCTGGAGGTTGAGCTGGCAGCGGCGATTGGCGGTTTGGAGGAGCAGCTTTATCCGCCGGAGTCGGATAAAGCGAAAGGATTTAAGGCGCTTCTAACTTCCCGGAAGTTTATGATTTCCTCGGCGGCAGCACTCGTCATTTTGACTGGCTCAGCCTTTACGGTGAATCAGATCCTGGCCGACAAAGCGGTCAGCAAGCAGCAGCAGGAAGAGCAGCGCCGGCTTGAAGAGGAAGCTCGTCTCCAAGAAGAAGCAAGATTGCAGGAGGAAGCGCGCAAGCAGGAAGAGGAGGCGCGGCAGGCTGAGGAAGCCCGGAAAGCCGAGGAAGCGCGGCTGGCTGAAGAGGCGAAGAAAGCGGAGGAGGCCGAGCTGGCCCGCAAGGAAGAGGAACGGGCAGCGCTTCAGGAGAAGTATGAGCGTCAGGCCAGATATGAGGCCTATCTGGCTCAGCTGGAGGAGAAGAAGAAGCGGCAGGAGCTTCAGGAGAAGTATGACCGCCAAGCCAAGTACGAGGCGTATCTGGCCCAGCAGGAAGAGAAGAAGAAGCAGCGGGAGCAAGAGGCCCAGCTCGCAGCCGCGCAGGCGGCAAAGACCGAAGCGGAAGCCAGAGCCAAGGCGGAGCGGGAGGCGGCTGCCAGAGCAGAGGCTGCGCGCAAGGAGAAAGAAGCAGCCGAGCGCTTGAGGAAGCAGCGGGAGGAGAACGTTACCGAGCTGACCGCGCTTTATAAAGCCGCTTTTAACG
The DNA here is from genome assembly GCF_002276395.1 of Paenibacillus sp. 7541. NCBI lineage: Bacteria > Bacillati > Bacillota > Bacilli > Caryophanales > Paenibacillaceae > Paenibacillus > Paenibacillus sp. 7541. Next base: position 28,386 of record NZ_NQLZ01000029.1, read on the forward strand.
CCCAGAAGGCAGGGAACAAGGATCGCGCGAAAAATTTTGCCCGTGAATTTGTCAAAATCTATGATTCGGATGCGGCCTATTACCGAACGGTCACGAATATGAGAAGCCGCTACAACAATGCCGTGAAGTTTATAGAAGACGAAAGTCACTGGATGCCAAGTCTGTAACAGGGGTGAACGTAACTCACGATGAACTATACCATTCAAGCATCGCAGCGCACGCCAGCGCTTATCATATACCTTATTGACATCAGCGCTTCGATGAACATGCTCATGGAGGATCGCAGACGGATCGATATCGTCTACGATGCCTTGTCCCTTGCCATCCGGCAGATGGTGTTCCGTTCGACCAAAGGCAACCGCCTTACACCGCGCTACCGGATTGCGATTCTGGCCTATAGCGACGATGTGTATGACTTGCTGAACGGAATCAAAGGGATCGACGAAATTGCAGCGATCGGCTCTCTGCCTGATTTGACGCCGAAGCGTTTCTCCGATTCGGCGAAGGCGTTTCTTCAGGCCGAACGGATTCTTCAGGCCGAAATTCCGAATATGCAGGATTGCCCTGCGCCGCTCGTCTGCCATATGACAGACGGTGTGGCAACAGGCGACGATCCAGAGCCGATTGCACGCCGAATTATGAGCATGAGCGTGCCGGATGGCAATGTGCTGGTCGAGAATATATTCATCTCTGACCATCTGCTGGACCAGCCGATTGCCGAGCCGCGGCGATGGAAGGGCATTCTGCCCGATACCGATCTGAAGGATGAACACGCCCGGAAGCTGATGAACATGTCCTCGGTGCTTCCGGAAAGCTACAGGGAGATGCTGGTGGAAGCCGACTATCAATTGAGCCCGGGCGCCTTGATGATGCTTCCTGGCACTTGCCAGGAGCTCGTGTCGATCGGGTTCCAGATGTCGGCAGCGACACCGGTGAGGTGAGCCTCATGAGACGGTCGAATGCAAGAGCAGAGGCGATGTCATCCTATTCGTTTACGGATACCCGTTATCGTTACGAGAGCAAGCAGACCGGGGAGCAGCCGCTGACAAGGGTAGAGGGGCGTTTTACGTGCCGATACGCATACGGCAGAGCTGCGGAGACGGTGAAGCTGTCCGAGCAGGGGCAGGACTTTATGGCATTCAGTATGAATGACCAGACCTGCTGCTTTGTGCTGTGCGACGGGGTCGGTCTGAGCTATCGCGGCGATGTGGCTGCACGCTTTCTGGGACAGCGTCTGATGTCCTGGCTGACAGCAGCCGACCAGCCCTCCGGCGCCGCACTGGAGAAAAGGCTGAAGGAGCTGACGGCGGAAGCGGAGGGGGAGATCAATCGGCTGGAGGTCGATGACGGCACCCCCGAGCTGCTCCGTGACGTGCTGCGGGAGAAGCAGCGCATGGGCAGCGAGTCGATGTATATATGCGGCCGCATCGAGCTGCCTGGCCGTTTCCAGCGCAAGGGCAGGCTGTGGCTCGCCTGGCAGGGCGATTCCAGAGTGCGCCTGTGGCGGCATCACCAGGAAGTTACCGCCGAGCTTGGCGACCGATTCCGGACGACAGAGCGCTGGTCCACACGTACAGGTCCGATCGGCGGCAAGCCTCATGAGTATGAATGCAGGCTCGATCAAGGAGCAGGCTATCGGCTGCAGCTGTACAGCGATGGCTTGAATGATCTTGATCCGTTAACGGAGCTGATCCCTGACGAGCAGGTGCAGGTGCTGTTTAATGCGCGTCACACCGACGGGCTTGAGGATGACGCTTCCTTTCTGGAAATTGTATGGTAGTCCGCGAGAATGGCATAAGGATGATAAGAAGCTGAGCGAACGATAGACTGACATATCGGAGGACGATATGGCCGAGGTCTCGTTAGGCTCGGCTTTTTTTGTGATGGGATTTTTTGCGAAAGCGATTATAAATCTGTTGCAATTGGGTAATCTTGTGACAGGTGAACCTAAGCTGTTACTAGAAAAGGAGCGTGGATCTGGATGAACCAAGCAAAGGAACGATTTCATGGGAAGACGGCTATCATTACCGGTGCAGGATCGGGCATCGGCAAGGCAGCAGCGCTGAAACTGGCTGCGGAGGGCGCGAATGTGGCGTTGTTCGATTTGTTGGATGATCGCACGAACGAGACGGAAGCCAAGATCAATGCCATTCGGAACGGGGCGGCCAGAGCGTTTGATGTCGATACGAGCGATCCTGCCCGTGTTGAGAAGGCGGTTCTGGAAACGGTTCAAATCTTCGGCGGCGTAGACATCGTGTTTGCCAATGCGGGCATTAACGGCGTGCTGGCTCCGATTGAGGAGATGGAGCTGAAGGACTGGGAGAAGACGCTTCAGGTTAACTTGAACGGAACATTTCTGACCGTGAAATACTGCATCCCTCATCTGAAGCAGCGCGGAGCCGGCAGCATTATTGTCACCAGCTCGGTCAACGGCACGCGCACGTTCTCGGGCTTTGGCATGGGCGCATACAGCACAACCAAGGCCGGGCAGGTCGCGTTTGCCAAAATGGCCGCACTGGAGCTGGCCCGGTACAAAATCCGGGTGAATGTCATCTGTCCCGGCGCAATTTCCACCAACATTGACCAGAGCACGAAAAAGAGCGAGGAGCTGGAGGAGATCGTCATTCCGGTAGAGTACCCGGAAGGCAGCCAGCCGCTGAAGAATGGACCGGGCAAACCGGAGGAGGTGGCCGATCTTGTCGCTTTCCTCGCCTCGGAGGAATCGCGTCATATTACAGGCGCCCAAATCTTCATCGACGGAGCCGAGTCGCTGCTGTAAGCGCCCAACAGGCCCCCTTGCTTGGATTATGACCGGCTTTCGGATAAGATAGAGGTAAAGCGAAACCGAAGGAGGATGCAGAAAATGGGCATCTTTTCCCGATTGGCCGAGGAGCGGATCGAAGAGGCTGTGCGCAGCGGGGAGCTGGACAATCTGGCATATGCCGGAAAGAAACTCCCGATCGATGATCTTGCTCATATCCCTGAAGATTTGCGCATGTCATACCGCATGCTGAAAAATGCCGGTTATGTGCCGGAAGAGGTCAGTTTGCGGAAGGAATGCGTCCGCCTTCATGACCTGCTCACGGCTTGCCGCAATGAAGGAGAGCAGGCGGAGCTGAAGCGCAAGCTGAGTGAGAAGGAGCTGCGGCTCCGGATGCTGCTGGAAGAGCGGGGGCTTAGCGCAAGCAGCGCCTTTTTCCAGTATGAGGACAAGGTGAGAGATCAGCTGACCGGCAGCGGTAAGGCGGAGCAGGAGTAAGACGGTTTGCGTTATCAACTGCTTGTATTCGATCATCGACAAAGCGCCAGCGATTCCCTGGATATCCGGGAGTCGCTGGCGCTTTGCAGTTCAAGGGTGTAGCGGGAACAGGAGCCGGAACGCTTCGTCGGTCAGCCGGATCGGCTCGCTGCGGACCTTCGAGAGGTCGAATCCGCCCACTAGTTCGCTCGGGGAAACATCTTCCGGGCGGTCAAGCAGGCCTGCCGACCAGGCGAGCCATCCGACCACATGTTGGGGCCGGATGCCCTGGGCCCGCAGAAATGACAGGCTGAGCCCGCGGCTTCGCTTGGCCAGCCGTCGGCCTTCCGCATCCACGATCAGCGGCGCGTGGGCGAAGCTTGGCGCGTCATAGCCCAGCTTCTGGTACAGGAGGAGCTGCCTTGGCGTCGAATCCAGCAGATCAGCCCCTCTTAATACATGCGTGATGCCCATCAGCGCATCGTCCACAACGACGGCGAGCTGGTAGGAAATGATCCCGTCCGCCCGCTTCACAACGAAATCGCCGCCATCGGACAGGCGGCATTCATTCACCCCGGCAATGCCGTCTTGAAACAAGAGAGGATCTTCAGGCGTGATGATCCTCAAGGAGGGCTGCTTGCGCACGGCCTTCGCCTGGGCTTCCTCGGGGCTAAGCCGTCGGCAAGTGCCGGGGTAACGCTTGCCCTCGGAAGCCAGTCCGTGCGGGGCGCTGGCCGCGGCAGCGATGTCGGCACGGCTGCAGTAGCACGGATACAGCAGCCCTTGCTCATGCAGCTTCTGAAGCTCGTGCTCGTACAGCTCTTGCCGCAAAGACTGGCGATACGGTCCGCACGGACCTCCCCGGTCAGGGCCTTCATCCCAGTCCAGGCCCAGCCACTTCAGATCGTTCACCAGCGCTTCGGCCAGGTCCTCTCTGGAGCGGTTCACATCAATATCCTCGATACGCAGAACGAATTGACCGTCCGCGCTTCTCATCTGCAGCCAGCTCAGCAAGGCGATCAACGCATTGCCGATATGCATCTTCCCCGATGGGGTCGGGGCGAAGCGCCCGCGTGGCATGTTGTGCTGCATCATCATTTTCACCTTCCGACTTATCCGACCTCAGTACGATTCATGCTATCGTTAACCTTACGCGAGCAGGAAAGCTTGAGCGGCGCTTAGCCGGATTCTCACTTCCTGAAGCTTGGTTTGCGGTTCAACTCTCTATTATAATAAAAAGTACTTCAGAAAAATAGGATAGGATGACGTGAGGTTCATATGAATAATTCCTTGTTACCGATTCATCAAGTGCTGCCCCGACTACAAGCCGCTTTATCCGAAGGGTCGGCCGCTGTGCTCATTGCGGAGCCTGGCGCAGGCAAAACGACACAAGTTCCGCTGGCTCTGCTTAAAGAGCCATGGCTTGGAAATAAGAAGATCATCATGCTGGAGCCGAGGCGCCTTGCTGCGCGCACGGCCGCCCGTTTCATGGCTTCTGCCATGGGCGAGCAGACCGGGGAGACGGTCGGCTACCGTGTGCGTTCGGAAAGCGTTGTCGGCCCGTCTACCAGAATCGAGGTGGTGACCGAGGGCATTTTGACCCGGATGCTGCAAGGTGATCCTTCGCTCCCGGACGTCGGGATGATCATCTTTGACGAGTTTCACGAGCGAAGCCTTCCGGCTGACACGGGGCTTGCGTTTGCGCTTGAATCCCGCGCTGTGCTGCGGGAGGATCTCAAGCTGCTGGTGATGTCCGCCACGCTTGATGCGGAGCCTGTCGCCCGTCTGCTGGGCGGGGCTCCCGTCATTCGGAGCGAGGGTCAAAGCTACCCGGTGGAAACGGTCTACTGGCCGCAGTTCAGCGCAGCCGGGAAAGATCTGCCTCACTCGGTTGCCCGAGCGGTTCTCCAGGCGCTGCACGAGCAGGAGGGGGACATGCTGGTGTTTCTCCCCGGCGCAGGAGAGATCCGGAGGACGGCGGCAGCGATTTCGGCCGGCCTCACGGGCACCGGTGTCGTCATTCGGCCGCTGTACAGCGCGCTGCCGTTTCGCGAGCAGGATCTGGCGATTCGGCCGGATGCGGAGGGCCGGCGCAGAATCGTGCTCGCCACCTCGATTGCGGAGAGCAGTTTAACGATTGAAGGCGTGCGTGTGGTGGTGGACAGCGGTCACGTTCGGACAGAGCTTGTATCTCCGCGCACTGGCCTGCCGCAGCTCGTCACCAGGCGGGTGTCCAAAGCCTCGGCCGATCAGCGCCGCGGCAGAGCCGGACGTCTGATGCCCGGGGTATGCTACCGGCTGTGGAGCCCGGAGGAGCATGCCAGGTTGCCGGACATGGAGGTGCCGGCAATCCGGCAGTCGGATCTGGCTCCGCTGGCGCTGGAGCTGGCTGCCTGGGGAACGCGCGACCCGGAGCAGCTCGCATGGCTGGACCCGCCTCCGGCCGCCGCGCTCGGGTCGGGGCAGCGTCTGCTCCGGCGACTCGGAGCCCTGGATGAACGCGGCGCGATTACCGATCACGGGCGGGAGCTGGCCACCCTTGGCCTGCATCCGCGCCTGGGGCATATGCTTGTGAAAGCGAAGGCGCTCGGGGCTGCCGCGCTCGCTTGCCGACTCGCCGTGCTCCTGCAGGAGCGGGATCTGCTGCGCGGAAGCGAGGCTGCCAGAGACTGCGACATGAGGACGCGGCTTGCCCAGCTGCTGACTTATGAGAGCGCCGGACGGCTCTCGCAAGCGGAGGAGGAGCAGCTGCCGTCCATAATGCGGGAGGTCAAACGACTGGCACGGCAGCTTCAGATTGACGAAGGAGAACGGGGGGAGCCGGAGCTGTGCGGCCTGCTGTTATCCTTTGCCTATCCGGACCGCATCGGCAAGAACCGGGGGGATGGATCCTTCCTTCTGGCTAACGGCAGGGGGGCCAGGCTGGCCGAGCGGCAGCCTCTGAGCCGCGCTTCATACCTAGTTGCAGCGGCCATTGACGACAAGGGAACCGACGGGCATATCCAGCTTGCGGCTGAACTGGATGCGGCGATGATCGAACGCCATCATCCGGAATCCATCCTTGTTCATAAGGAGGTCAGATGGGACGCAGGCGCGGGGGCGGTCAGGGCGAGAAAGAGCTGGAAGCTGGATGCGATTGTGCTCAAGGAGACGCCGGACCCGAATCCGGCAGCGGAAGAGATCGCAGCAGCCGTGCTGGACGGTATGCGATCCGAAGGTCTGGGACTGCTGCAATGGGGTAAGGCTGACCTTCAGTACCGGGAGAGAATGGCCTTCATGCATGCCCATAATCCCGATTGGCCGGACGTATCGGATGAAGCGCTGCTTGACCGCATGGAGGACTGGCTGCTTCCCTTCCTGGATCGGGTGGAATCCCGGCGCGATTTGCAGCGGCTGAAGCCATCAGCGATGCTGGAGCAGCTGCTGACCTGGGATCAGCGCCGCCTGCTTCAGTCCGAGGCGCCGACGCATATCCAGGTGCCGAGCGGCTCGAAGATTCCGGTCGATTACAGCGATCCGCAGCGGCCGGCCCTCGCCGTGCGGCTCCAGGAAATGTTCGGATTAAGCGAGACGCCGCGAATTGCAGGCGGGAAGGCGGCGCTGACGATTCACCTGCTGTCGCCCGCCCAGCGGCCGGTTCAGGTGACTTCGGATCTGGCAAGCTTTTGGGCTCATGGATATTTTGAAGTGAAGAAAGATTTGAAAGGGAGATATCCGAAGCATTACTGGCCGGATGATCCGTTAAAGGCCCAGCCGACGAGCCGCGTCCGGCCCAAGTCATAATCCCGGGGAGGACAGGCGTGTTTTGCCGCTGGCAGATGAGGGTAATGGTTACATATTGATGAGAGCAAGCAGCCTGCTTCCGCTGCGATAAGCGCATGATGTTGATCGGGACGAGGGGCAGGCGGCTTGGCTGATCAATATTCTGTAATTTCACTATATGAAAAATTCACAGAAATAAAATGACGGGTATGCCGTATCCCCTGCTCCTTCGTCCACTTAGCTACTTTTCGTGCTCCAGCTTCCTTCTCCCATGCCGTTATAAAAGCGGGCTTCCGTTATGCACCAAGGGAAATGTTGGTTTATAATGGTTACAAACGGACAAGCTGCGGGAAAGGAGACGGGACGGATGGCATTTATGATTGCGCAAAGAGCGTTTATTAAACTGTATCTGATCACGATGGTGGAACAGCATCGCGGGTACGGCTATCAGATGCTGGAGGAGCTCAGGCAGCAGTTCAAGAGTCATGGCTATGCGCCGCCGCAGAGCGAAATCTATCGTGCGCTGCATGAGTTGGTGCAGGAGGGAGTGCTGTACCGGACCAAGCAGCTGAAGGGAAACGACCCCCGTGTCGATTTCCAGGAAATCGTGCTGTACCATTTTACGGCGGACGGTGCGGAAAAGGCTAAGCTGTACAAACAGCAGGTGAAGCAGGATCTGGATCGCTGTCTGGGCATTCTTCATAAAGCGGTGAATGACAACTACGGATGACCTGAACATCCATCGCAACCAAAGGAGGAATGACCCTATGGGGAAAAAACTGCGCTTTGGGATTATGAGCACGGCTCGGATTGCTAAAAATTCAATGATACCCGGGATATTGAAGTCTGAACGCTGCGAGGTGGGGGCGGTGGCCAGCCGCGATGCGGCCAAGGCCAAGGATTTGGCGGATCGTTATCAAATTGGCAAGTCCTACGGCTCCTACGATGAACTGTTGGCGGACCCTGAGATTGATGCAGTCTACATTCCGCTGCCGAATCACCTTCATAAATCGTGGACCATCAAAGCCGCGGAAGCGGGAAAGCATGTGCTGTGTGAAAAGCCGGCAGCGCTGACCGTAGCCGATGTGCGCGAGATGGCCGAGGCAGCCCGGAAGAACGGCGTGCTCTTCGCGGAAGCCTTCATGTACCGTTATCATCCGAAGCATGCGCGGGTGCGCGAAATTATCGAGAGCGGGGAGATCGGGGAGCTGCGCGGCATACACGGCTCGTTCACCTGCAACAATGCGGATGATAAAAGCAATGTCCGCTACAGCAAGGAGATGGGCGGCGGTTCCATCTATGATCTGGGCTGTTATCCGATCTCGGCTGCGCGGATGATCTATGGCCGCGAGCCGCTCGCTGTGACGGCCCATGCGCTGTTCTCCGAGGAGCATGGCGGTGTCGATATGATGGTGCATGGCATGATGGAGTTCGAGGGCGGTCTTGGCCTGACATTTGAATGCGGCATGTGGACCTATGCTCGCTGCTCGCTGGAAATCGCCGGGACAGAGGGAAGAATTGAACTGCCGTCAGCCTTTGGCTGGGAGCGGATGGAGCATATGAGCCAGATTCTGGTTCATACGCCGAAAGGAACGCGGGAGGAGAAAGTCGGCATCTACAATCACTTTGCACTCCAGGCCGATGCGCTGGCTGCTGCGGTGTTCGATGGAGCCCCGCTTCCTTACGGTCCGGAGGATGCCATTCGCAATATGAGCGCGCTTGAAGCATGCCTGACTGCGGCACATTCCTCATCGCGCGTGCAGGTTCTCACAGAATAAGAAGGCATACCGCATTTCAACGTAAATCGTCCTGATCAGGGCGGTTTATTTTTTTTGTTGCAATTTTCCTCCACATCGTTAAAATAAAATTAACGTTAAAATTATTTTAACGTTATAAAAATATGAACGTTTGTATAATTTTAACGAGAGGAAGATGGAAAAGTGGAGAGGACCGCCGTATTGGAACAGAAGCAAGGGCTGCGCGAGCTGATGAAGATTCGCTCGTTCATGGTGTATGTCGCCGCTCAGACGATGACGAGATTCGGGGATTCCGTGGATTCGATTGCTTACAGCTGGCTTGTCTACATTCTGACTGGTTCGGAGCTGCTGATGGGATCCTTGTTTGCTTTCAATTTTGTGCCTAATCTGTTATTCAGTCTGTTTACAGGAACGCTCGTCGATCGTTGGTCGAAAAGGAAGGTGCTGGCTGCGGTATATATCGGGCGGGGCGGGATGGTGGCTGTGACCGCAGCGCTGTATGCCTTGGGATGGCTTGAAGTATGGCATTTATTTGCGATCACCTTTATCATCTCCACGCTGGAGTGCTTCTCCAAGCCGGCCGAGATGTCGGTTGTGCCTAGGCTGCTGCCGAAGGAGCAGCTGCTGGCCGGCAATTCAATCTTCAGTTCCTTGAATCGAACGGCGGAGCTTGTTGGCTTATCGGCTGCCGGGGCGCTGATCGCTTTCATCGGAATATCGGGCACAATTCTGGTGGTCAGCGTCACTTTCACTGCTGCAGCGGTGACCGTGCTGACGTTGAGGGGGCTGGACGCCCAGGATCCGGCAGCTGATGAAGAGGAGAAGGCAGGCGGGGCGGTGCAGAAGAGCAGGACCATGATCGCAGATATTAAAGAGGCGCTTGCCTTTGTGAAATCCCATTCCTTGCTCCTTGGCACCACGGCGCTGGCTGTCGTCATTAATTTCTGTGTGGCGCCGCTTAATGTGCTTCAGCCCGTCTATGTAAGAGAGTCGCTCGGAGCGGGCAGCGCGGGGATGAGCGTGCTCGGGACGGCGCTGCTGCTCGGCATGATTGCCGGCAGTCTCGGGGTCGGACAATACGGCAAACGTTATAAAAAGAGCACGCTGATCTTTACCGGCTGTGTCCTGCTTGGCGCATGCTATGCTGCGCTCAGCATTCCGGTAATGCTGCCCGCCTATCGCCTGGAGACCGCGGCGGTGTTCATGTTCTTGCTCGGGGCTTCCGTCAGCATCCTGAATACTCCGATTTCCACCTACCTGATGGAGGTCACGCCCCGACATATGCTCGGCCGCATCGGCTCGTTGCTGGGCGTGCTCAGCACGTTGGCCATCCCGCTGGGAGGCTTTCTTACAGGGGTGGTCGCACAATATCAGACACCGCAAACGCTGTATATGATCATGGGGCTGTTCATGTTGCTGCCGGTGATCGTTCTGGGCAGGCGGAAGAGTTTTCGGGAAATCTAGTATGCGGACACTTTGATATTTCCCCATCCACACCCTATAATAAGAGACGGTAACTATTCTCAATCCGGAACTGGGGTGTTCGATGTGGAAACGAAAGAGCTGAGAACGCTGGAGGAAGTTAAAATATATTCGGATCCATATCGTCTCCAAATTTTGCAATTGATGCACAAAATGAACCGTCCGGCTACGGTGAAGGAGATTGCCGACGAGATCGGGGATGCGCCGGCCAAAGTGCATTATCATATGAAGAAGCTGGAGCGGATCGGCATGGTGTCCATGGTGTCCACCAAGGAGATTAACGGTATTATTGCGAAATATTACGAGCCGTTTGCCGGAATGGTGCAGATTAAGCATGCCACCAAGGAAGGCCATGGCGAAGAGCCGATGATCAAGGAACTGATTCGCTCGGAGACGAACAAGCTGCTGTCCACGATTTTTAATCAGAACAAGGAGCATTTCTTCAAGCAGATGGAGCAGTCCGAACCGTCGGCTGGAAATATGATAACGAGCACGCTCTACATGACGGAGGAAGAGAACAAGCAATTCGTGCTGGAGCTGGATCAGCTGATTGAGAAATACAAGAGGAAGCGCGATGAAGAAGACGTTCATGAATATGAGTTCTTTACCACGATGGTTCAGAACAAAAGGAAATAGCGTCATTGCAGGCAGAAAGCTGGCCCCGACCGGGAGCCAGCTTTCCATTCTATTTTCTGCGAATCTTTCATATTCATGTATAGAGAGGGAGAAGCTTCAATATGGGACGGAGGCGACCTTACTCCTTGTAATCATCGGTCCCCGGCTGTGGCGACAGTGCAGGCGAGGTGGACGTTCCGTAATCCTGGACGGCTTCCCATGCGCCAGCATCGTCGAATTGGCCGGCATTCCGCTGGCGATTAACCCCTGCGCCCGAAGGTGGAGGCGTCATGACCTGTTCTTCTACAGGGCGTGAGTCCTCGGAGCTGTGGCTGGATGCATGCTCGATGCAGTGAATCGTGCTCGGCAGCGCCTCCAGCCGTTCATAGGGAATGTCCCGGCCGCACACGGCACAGGTGCCGTAGCTGCCTTCGTCCATTCGTTGGAGGGCGGTATCAATCCGATCCAGCTCTTGTGCCTGCTTGTCATGTATGGCGAGATCGCGACTGCGTTCGAACTCCTCGGTGGCCAGGTCAGCAGGGTGATTATCGGCTGCGCTCAGTTCCCCGGTCGAATCGCGAAGAGAATCTTCGCCGGATTGCTCCGGAGACCCGATCAGCTGTTCCAGCCTTGCTTTGTCCTGAAGAAGACGCTGTTCAAGTTCGTTCAATTGCGGTTGTGTCAACGCACTCATCGTGAGTCTCTCCTTTCGAGTCGTTCTATGTTTTGCATTACCCGCATGGACGGGACGGCAATCAGTCTTTCGGAAGGACAGGGAGGTGTTTTTGGAACTTTCTCTAAAAAAGCCCCGGGGTGGTTTTATTCTAAGACCCGGATATGATATAAAAAAGGTAGCAAGTTACTGGCTGCATCAACGGATGGAGGTAAATCGCAATGGATGAGCATATGAAACGCCGATTAGACAAGCAGAAGAAACTTTTTCGGCAGCTGGGTATTCAATTGGATGCTTTGTCAATCCATGAGAAGGAATTTTCAACCAAGCTTCGCGGCTACGATCAGGAAGAGGTCGATACCTTTCTGGACGATGTGATAAAAGATTACGAGCGTTTTTACGCCACAATTTCCGACTTGATGGATAAATGGCAGGAGCAGCAGATCATCATCCGGGATTTGAAGGCCGGCATCAAGCCTGAGCCTGAACGGCCGACCCTGGACCCGCTCAAGCTGGAGGAGACGGTGGCCAGACTTGAAGCGGACCTGAAGATTTTGAAGAAGCAGATTCGCCCGGAAGAGAAGTTCTTTATCGAGTGAACTACATAGATTTGATGCTGCAGAACAAAAACCACGATGCAACGCGTTTAACGGTTGATCGTGGTTTTTCGTTGGTTGGCCAGCCACGGCGGGGATGGGGAGGCAGCGTTCTGCCCGGATTTAAGCTGAGTTGTCTGATTCGCCGCCTGTTCCATCACCGGATAAATTTCTGAACGCCACGGCAGCAGCTCTTGTTGATGAGGCCTGTCCTGATTGTAGATCAGAAGGAGTTTCGTGCTCGGGGTTAGCGGTGTCAGCCAGTGGTACCATCCCGGTGGCGCATACGCGGCTTGACCCGGCTGCAGGAGGTAGATATGCGGGTTCTGCGCGGAAGGATCGGCAAGCGCGTAGCTTATTTCTCCGGATAAAAGGTAGCATAGCTCCCCGGCATCCGGGTGGCTATGGGGTGGAAGATGACCGCCGGGCTCCAGATGAACCTCGCTCACACATATCGATTCCATATGCGGAAGCTGCCCCGAGGAGAGATGGGCATAGCCTCTGCCCCGAAGGCTGCTGGCCTGGCTTCGTAGATCATAGCGATGTCTTGTCATCGTTATCCAGGACTCCTTCTTTGCCAATAATAGATGAAGAGGGATTATTCTATCTTATTCCAGGTCCGTTCCAGGTAGAATCGCTTTGAGCCCATATTACAAGCCGGGCTGTTGACGATAGGAAGCATCGGCATGAAGGTGCATGTCCGGATAGATGTAATGGACGGGTACGGGAAAAAGATCGAACATTGACGAAATCCGTGCAATTGTTTATGATGGCAATATCTATTTATATGGCGTGTTACCTTTACAGGGCATGAGCCAAGAAGAGATTCCCGTTAGCGGGTGTCTTATTCTTGGCTTTTTGTTGTGGATTCCCTGAAATGATCCTTGTCCATAAGGTTATGGCATCATCCAGGCATACTATACAGGAAAGGGGGAAGAACATGCGCGGAGACGAGACATATACAGTAGTACGGATCATAGGCAATAATGTGGTGATGGTGCACGGCGGAGCGAAAGCTTCGGAGTATGTCATAATTGGCAAGGGCATCGGCTTTGGAACAAAAATCGGCGATGAGGTGTCTTTGGATGACTCCCGCGTAGAGAAGCTTTTCAAGCTGGAGGATCGGGACCAATTGAATCAGTTCCATGATCTGCTTGAGGAGTTCGACCCCCTGGTCATGGAGGTTGCGGACAGCATCATTAACAGCATTTCTCAGGAATTTCCGGGCACGCTAAATAACAAGGTGTATCTGGCCCTTCCAAGCCATATCCAGTTTACCGTATTTCGTATTCGCAAAGGCATGGACATTATCAATCCTTTTCTTGAGGAAACCCGAATCAGCTTCCCCAAGGAGTACGACATTGCCGCCAGAGCGGCCGCAATGATCGAAGAAGCGTTTCACATCGAGGTTCCGGAGGATGAAGTCGGTTTTTTGACCTACCATGTCTATTCGGCTGTCAGCCATGTGCCGGTCGGACAGCTTGTCAAAGCCTCAAACCTTGTCAGCCGCCTCGTCGATACGATTGAGCAGGAGCGGAAGATCGAGTTCAACCGGAGCAGTATGGATTATGTCCGGCTGCTGACGCATTTGCGTTTCTCGGTGGACCGGATCATGAACCAGACAATGGATGTTGACAATTCGTTTGCCGATCAGATTCGCAGCAGATTTAAGAAGGAATATGCACTGGCCAAGCGTCTGGGTACTTATATGAAGCAAGACTTGAACCGGGAGGTTCCGGAATCAGAGATCTGCTTTCTGGCGATGCATCTGTATCGCTTGTTTCAGGGAAGGAAAGCCTCTAAAGATGACCCCAAGAAACCACATTAAGGGAGGAAACCATCATGTTTGGAAAATGGAAGAAGAAAAAAGCAGCTTCACCTATCGAGATCAAAGCTCCGCTGACAGGAAAGGCGGTGCCGCTGTCCGAGGTGCCTGATGAGGCTTTTGCCGCAGGACATATGGGACAGGGCATTGCGATTGAGCCGGCCGAAGGCCGGTTGGTGGCTCCTTTTGACGGGACAGTCGCGCATGTAATCAAATCCAAGCATGCTGTCATGCTCGAAGATGCACAAACGGGACTGCAGTATTTGTTCCACATCGGCATCAACACCGTCGGTCTGAAAGGCGAGGGCTATACAAGCCATGTCAACACAGGCGATCAGGTGAAAGCCGGTCAGGTGCTGATCGAGTTTGATATGGAGGCGATCCGAAATGCGGGCTATCCGCTCATTACTCCGATCATCGTCACCAATGCGGATGAACTGGCTTCCAAGGTGGAAGGCCAGACGGGACATGTTGCTGCCGGTCAGGATGTTGTCCTGAATGTGGAGCTTAAAGCATAGAATATGCTATATAGGCTGCGCTGGTATGAGCAAGACCGTAAAAAACTAGGAGTCTATAATAAGTATTGACAGCATTGACATGCTGAATTAAGCTTGAACACAGCATTATATCATTCATTGGCGTGTTACCAGTTGTGGGCATGAGCCAAGGAAAGTGGACCTGATGACGCAGGTTTCTTTTCTTGGCTCTTTTTTTGCTGCTATTTTTCTTCCGGATCACTTCTCGCATGGCAGAATAGTTCCTGCTCACTTGCCGGATGATAATCGTAACCGCCGGAATAATTATGAATTTTGTCCACAACTAGCCGGGCAGCAATCAGGTAATAAACCGCTGACGATTGACGATCAGCTTGAAGTTGAGCAGCAGGCCTGCGACGGCAGGGAGACGCGTCATTTTGAAGACGGTTTTACAATAAACCATTTTAGATCAGAGAAAGGATGATTTGAATGTTAGCCAAGTTACAAAGGCTGGGGAAATCGCTGATGCTTCCTGTGGCGACATTACCGGCAGCCGGGATTTTGCAAGGTTTTGGCCTCATCGATTATGAGAATGACCTTCATCTCGGGGCAGCAGTCGGTGGATTCTTGAACACGTATTTTGCTCCCTTCTTGAATGCAGGGGCAGGAGCGATATTTGGGAATTTGGCGCTTATTTTTGCAATTGGGGTAGCGATAGGATTTGCAGGGGATGCCGTAGCGGCGCTGTCAGCTCTTATTGCTTATCAGGTATTGATCAATGTGATGGATGCAGCTCCGGCTGCTTTCGGTTGGATTCCGGATGATACCAGTCTAAATATGGGGATTCTTGGCGGTATTATAGCGGGGATATGGTCAGCGTACCTGTACAAGAAATTCCATAATATCAAACTTCCTGACTGGCTTGGCTTCTTCGCAGGTAAACGTTTTGTTCCGATCATTACAGCGGCGAGCACGATGGTGCTGGCCGTATTGATCGGCATGATCTGGAGTCCGATCCAGGAAGTGATCAGCTCATTCGGCATGTGGGTGGTCGGCCTTGGCGGCATCGGCTCATTTGTGTTTGGCGTTGCCAACCGCCTGCTGATCCCGATCGGGCTGCATCATGTTATCAATGCAATCGCCTGGTTTCAAATCGGCGACTTTACGAATGCGGCCGGTGAAGTTGTGCACGGTGACTTGCACCGCTTCTTCGCCGGAGACAAATCGGCCGGCATGTTCATGACGGGCTTCTTCCCTATCATGATGTTTGCCTTGCCAGGGGCAGCTTTGGCATTTGTCCATACCGCAAAACCGGGGAAAAAGAAAATTGTTGCCTCCATCTTTATGGGTTCGGCGCTGGCCGCGTTCCTGACAGGCATCACCGAACCGCTGGAGTTCACTTTTATGTTCGTAGCGCCGATCCTATATCTGGTGCATGCAATCTTGACAGGGGTAGCGGGTTACATTATGTACGCCTTGGATGTGAAGCTCGGCTTCGCATTTTCGGCAGGCTTGATTGACTATCTGGTCAATATGAAGCTTTCGACGAATGCCTGGCTTCTCATTCCGGTCGGTCTTGTCTTCTTCCTCGTATACTACTTCCTGTTCCGGTTCATTATCCAAATGTTCAATCTGAAAACACCGGGCCGATCTGACGACCCGAATGAATTTGAGATGGACAGCGATGCCGGGGAAGCTGGTTCAACCGCCACCGCCTCGACAGACAGCAGGGCAGCCAAAATTTTGACTCACATCGGGGGCGCTGACAACATCGAATCCGTGGATGCATGCATTACCCGCCTTCGCCTCGTTGTCAAGGACGATCAGGTTGTCAACGATGCAGCGCTGAAGCAGCTTGGCGCATCAGGGGTCATGAGACTTGGCAAAGGCGCAGTCCAGGTTGTGTTCGGTCCGCAATCCGAGTCGATCAAGGACGAGATCAAAAAAATGCTGTAGGGCAACACATGAACCGGCAGGGCCGGAGACGATAGTCTCCGCCCTGCTTTTTATATATACATACAAGAGAAAGACAGCGGGTTCATTTACTAATTGGCAGTTGTGTACATAATGTCGAAGCAAACCCTTCATACTAGATTCAACTGTGCACAAAATCGCTCTGTGTGTGAATCGGGTAGGGAGGACAGAACGTGGAACATACTAAACATCGTAAACGAACTGAAAATACGCTGACCTGGTGGCAGCTGGCGCTGCTGGGGGTCGCCTCGACGATTGGAACCGGTTATTTTCTCGGCTCCAGCCTGGGGATTCGGCTGGGCGGACCGGCCGTGCTGATCTCGTTTGTGCTTGCGGCAATCGCTACGTTCATTGTTTTTGACGTGCTGGCACGCATGACAGCCGAAGATCCGCGTGAAGGATCGTTTCGTTCCTATGCCAAAAAAGCCTACGGCCGCTGGGCAGGCTTCTCGTCGGGCTGGATGTACTGGTGCTCGGAAGTGCTTATTATGGGCAGCCAGATGACGGCGCTCGCGATCTTCTCGCGCTTCTGGTTTCCTGCTGTTCCGATGTGGATATTTGCGGCCGGCTATGCCGTCCTCGGATTGTTGGTCATTTGGATCGGGAACAAGGGCTTCGACCGGCTGGAGAACGTGCTTGCTGTCATTAAGGTGGCGGCGATTGTGATGTTCCTCGTCATTGCCGCTGCGGCTCTGATGGGCTGGCTAAGCGGCGGCACACAGCCGAAGGTGCCTGCGACGGCAGGAGAATGGTTTCCGACGGGCGCGCTGGGCCTGTGGTCCTCCCTCATCTTTGCTTTCTATGCTTTTGGCGGCATCGAGGTGATGGGGGTGATGGCCATCCGGCTTAAAGATCCGAAGGAAGCGCCGAAATCGGGCCGGGTCATGATACTGCTGCTCTCGATTGTGTATGTGATCTCGCTTGGACTGTCGCTGATGATGGTGTCATGGCGTCAATTTTCACCGGAGAAAAGTCCGTTTGTGGTCGCGTTAAGCTCGTACGATCTTCCGTTCATCCCTCATATCTTTAATGCGGTGCTCATCGTGGCCGGCTTCTCCACCATGGTAGCGTCGTTGTATGCGGTGACGACCATGCTCGTGACGCTGTCCGAGGACAAGGATGCGCCGAAGCTGTTCGCCAAAAAGAAATTCAAACGCAAAACTCCGGTGTTCGCGCTTGGATTGACCGCTGGAGGACTGATCGTATCGATTGTTCTGTCGCTCATTATGCCGGGGAAAATCTATGAGTTTTTGACGACAGGCGCAGGACTGATGCTGCTGTACAACTGGTTGTTTATTCTGATCTCCGCCGGAAGAATACTGAAGCTGTCTGTCTGGGGTCAGATCAAACGCTATACAGGAATGCTGCTCATCGTGCTGGCCGTTGCAGGCACCGCCTTCCATCACACCAGCCGGCCGGGGCTCTGGATCAGTCTGGCATTTGCTGCAGTCATCTTGATCGTGGTGCTCATCATGCAGTACATCTGGCGGAAAGCCGAGAAGCGCCAGAAGGAGCATGGCAATGACTCCAGGCTGCGGCCGAAGCCGGTCAGATGAGCGCCATGAAGCGGGTTATCCAAACAGGGCAAACACAGCCCGAATTCCAAAGTAGATGCCGAAGCCGACGAGGGATAGTCCGGACAGAATGGAGATCAGGGCAAGCGCGCCGTCGCTCAGAAACTTGCGGAAGGTGCTGGACAGCGTTGCCATGAAGAAGTCCCAAACAATGACGCCGAGAATGACCGCCAGGCTGTAGAGCATCAGATCGCCCGTTCCGTGGTCGGCAGCGGTTTTGACCAGGACAGAACCATAAATGCCAAGCCAGAACAGAATCGTCATCGGATTAGAGATGGACATGAGGAAGCCGGATACAGCCGATTTCCACAGCGACTCTTCCCCCTTGGCCTCGCTGATGGAGACGGTCCTGGAGTTCAGGATGCTCTCTATGCCTGTATAGATGAGTACAAATGCGCCAAAGAGCCACAGAAACGTCTGCATGAACGGTGTCTCAAGAAAATGGACAACGCCGAGATACACCATGGCCATGTACAGGATGTCCGCCGTCACCGCACCGATACCGAACATCCACGCATGCCAGAAGCCGCGTTTGATTCCTTTGTCGAGCTGAGCCGCATTAATCGGGCCGATTGGGGCCGAGAGGGACAGTCCAAGAAGCATGTAGCTTAAAAATAAACTCATCGTTATCCACCTGCCGTATCATTTATTATTACGAAGACTGCGAAGGCTTGTACGATCACTGTTTGTTCCCATTGTATTCAGGGGCATGTCCTATTTATGACACCATGAACGAAATAATTGATGGATTGCCGCTGAATAACCGCGCCGTTGAGGCGCGGTTTTATTTGGGCTTCAAAGTCTGGTAGGATATAGATTGAAGTTGGGACATCAGGGTAAGTATGAGGTAGCGTCTCTATAGAAACGCTGGCCGTTATGGAACAGATGGAGTGAGTGCTTATGTCGAGTGAAGGACTTGCGCAGCGTGTACATATCGGGTTGTCCGGCTGGGGCGATCATGACAAGCTTTACGATGAAGGCGCGAAGGCCGGTGATAGGCTGGGGATGTACGCGCGGCATTTTCCGGTAGTGGAGATGGACAATTCGTTCTACGCTATTCCCTCTCCGGAGCAGATGGGCAAATGGTGTGATCAGACGCCGGAAGGCTTCGGATTTATTGTGAAGGCTTTTCAAGGGATGACCGGACATGACCGGGGCAAGGGGAAAAGTTATTACCCGAACACAAAGGCGATGTTTGATGCGTTTAAGCAATCGGTGGAGGTGCTGAGGGAGAAGGGGAAGCTGCGAGCGGTCCTTTTCCAGTATCCGCCATGGTTTCAATGCGAGCGCAAGCATGTTGAAATATTGAAGCGGACCCGGGAATGGATGGGCGACGCTCCGCTGGCGCTTGAATTCCGGCATCAAAGCTGGTTTGAGCCGGGGATGCGCGAGAAGACGCTGGCATTCATGCAGGACGAGGGCTGGATTCACAGCATCGTGGACGAGCCGCAGGCAGGAGCCGGCTCCGTGCCGACTGTCCTTGAGCCGACCCGTGAGGATGCGGTGATGATTCGTTTACACGGCCGCAATATGAACGGGTGGAATTCCGGCGGGCAGGAGAACTGGCGCGAGGTGCGGTACCTGTACCGCTACAATGATGAAGAGCTTAGAGAGTGGCGGGATCACGTGCTCAAGCTGCTTAAGCATGTGCGGCAGTGCTGGATGATTTTCAACAACAATTCCGGCGGCGATGCCTCCGACAATGCGAAACAGCTGCTGCAGCTGCTCGGCATGGACAGCGGTCCCGAGCCGCTCAGGCAATTGGACTGGTTTGAATTACCCGGTATTTCTCAGGAAATAGAATGAAATGGAAACTCATACAAAAGTTATGTTGAAGAAAGGCGAAATCGTCAATATTTTGTCGCAAATCCATCTGTTTCCGAGATCAATATTATATAAAAAGGTTATTTTCGGTCTGATGCGGTTGTGTATTATAATGGGAGTGTAAAGAAAACGTTTAAATTTTAATAAAGAAATTCCGTCCAAGTACTATCAAAATAATCTGACGGAGGGAGTCAGCGATGAAGACCCTTGACAGAATGGCAGAAGGGCCCTGGCAGAAATATCACGGTCCGAACTTGGGGTACATTCAAGACCAATACGAGAAATATTTACAGAACCCTGATGAAGTGGAGCCTGGATACCGCGAGCTGTTTGCTAGCTGGGGACCGCCTCCATTTTTGGAAAACAATGAAAAGAAAGCGGATTCGCAGGGACAAGTAGCCCCTCTTGACCGCAACTTGCTGAAGAAGAGTGTGGATGCAGGAAAACTGGTATGGAATATTAGAACCTACGGCCATCTTGCCGCGGATATCGATCCGATCGGCATCGGCGAAGAAGCCGACACCCGATTGCTTCAACCGGAAACTTATCAGCTCAGCCAAGCAGACTTGGCTGCTCTGCCCGCGGAGATTGTGTGGGAGAATGCGCCTGGGGATGTGAAGAACGGCTGGGAAGCTGTTCAGCGGCTGCTGAAATTATATACGGGCACCATCGCATATGAATTCAGTCATATCCATGATGAAGAAGAGAGAAACTGGCTTAACCATCAGGTGGAGTCCGGGCGGTTCCCGGTCAGTCTGTCTGCGGAAGAGCGCAGGGATCTGCTGAAGAAGCTGCTTGAAGCCGAGCAGTTTGAAGAATTTTTGCACCGGACCTTCGTAGGGGCCAAGCGTTTCTCCGTCGAGGGGAATGAAGCGCTTGTTCCGTTGCTGGATGAGATTGTGCGTGAACTGGCCGAGGTGGATGTGGATTCGATCTTGATCGGCATGGCTCACCGCGGACGTCTGAATGTGCTGGCTCACGTGCTGGGCAAGGACTACCGCAAAATTTTCTCCGAATTCATGCATTCGCCGAATAAACATCTGGTGCCGTCGGAAGGCTCGATGGGCATCAACTATGGCTGGACCGGCGATGTGAAATACCATCTTGGCGCAGACCGTTTCCTGAAGAAGGGCGAAGGGCATGATGTCCGCATTACGCTTGCGAACAACCCGAGCCACCTGGAATATGTTAATCCGGTCGTAGAAGGCTTCGCCCGGGCGGCGCAAGAGGATCGGAGCCAGCCGGGATATCCGAAGCAGGATGTCAACAAGGCGGCAAGCATCCAGATTCACGGCGATTCGGCCTTCCCTGGCGAAGGCGTTGTTGCCGAGACGTTGAACTTTAACAAGCTGCCAGGCTACCGGACCGGGGGAGCAATTCACATCATCGTGAATAACCGGATCGGATTTACAACGGAAGGCAAGGATTCCCGTTCTACCCACTATGCCAGCGACTTGGCTAAAGGGTACGAGATTCCGATCATTCATGTGAATGCGGATGATCCGGAGGCTTGCATTGCCGTTGCGCGACTGGCAAGTGAATATCGCAATAAATTCAAGAAGAGCATTCTGATCGATCTCGTCGGCTACCGCAAGTACGGTCACAACGAAACCGATGATCCGGAAACGACACAGCCGCTGATCTATCAGAAAGTGAAAACTCATCCGACGGTCAGCACCATTTATATGAAGAAACTGGTGAATGAGCAGGCGCTGAGCCAGGAAGAAGTGGATCAGCTAAAGGACCAGGTTGTTCAAGTGCTGAAGGATGCATACGACAATGTGAAGTCGAAGGAGCTCTCGGATTCCGCTCTGCTCGAACTGAACGCCAGCGACGGCAAGAGCCGTCCGGAGCCAGCCACGAACATCTCGGCTGAAAGCTTGCGCGGAATCAACCGTGAGCTGCTGAAATGGCCGGAAGGCTTCACGGTGTATCCGAAGCTGAAGCGGATTCTGGAACGGCGCAGCGGCGCCCTGAATGAAGGCGAGAAGGTGGACTGGGGGCATGCGGAAACGCTGGCTTTCGCCACCATCCTGTCCGACGGCAAGCCGATCCGGATTACGGGCCAGGACGCGGAGCGCGCGACCTTCGCGCACCGGAATCTGGTGCTTCATGATTCGGTGAACGGCAGCACCTTCTGCCCGCTGCACCGTCTGCCGCAGGCGAAGGCATCGTTTGCCATTCACAACAGCCCGCTGACGGAAGAGGCGGTTCTCGGATTCGAGTATGGCTACAATGTGTACTCACCGGAGACCTTGGTCATTTGGGAAGCCCAGTACGGCGACTTCGTCAACTGCGCCCAGGTTATCATTGACCAGTTCATCTCTGCGGGACGTTCGAAGTGGAGACAGAAATCGAGCCTGGTCATGCTGCTCCCTCACGGCTATGAAGGTAATGGCCCGGAGCACTCCAGTGCGAGATTGGAGCGTTTCCTGCAGCTGAGCGGCGAGGATAACTGGGTTGTTGCGAATTTGTCGAGCGCGGCTCAATATTTCCACCTGCTTCGCCGTCAGGCTGCCATCACGAATACAGAGGACGCTCGTCCGCTTGTGCTGATGGCACCGAAAAGTTTGATCCGCAACCCGCGGGTGGCATCGCCGGTCCATGCCTTCAGTGAAGGCGGCTTCCAGAAGGTGTTGGAGCAGCCGGGACTTGGCAATAATCCGAAAAAGGTAGAGCGTCTGATTCTGTGCTCCGGGAAAGTGGCAATCGATCTGGAGGATGCGCTGGATAAACAGAAGGATGAAGATCAGTCCTGGCTTCATATTCTGCGGGTTGAGCAGCTGTATCCGTTCCCGAAAGAGGAGATTTCCCGCGTGCTGCAGAAGTTCCCGAATCTGAAGGAAATTCTGTGGGTTCAGGAAGAGCCTCAGAATATGGGTTCATGGTTCTTCATGGAGCCGAGAATTCGCGAAATTGCGCCTCAGGGAGTCGAAGTCCGCTATAACGGACGTCCGGAGCGCTCCAGTCCTGCGAGCGGCTATCAGGATGTGCATGCATACGAGCAACAGACGATCATTTCTTTTGCCCTTAATCGAAAAACCATTAATCAACAGATCTCATTGGGGAGGTAGCGGCTGTGAGCGAAATTACTGTACCAGCTATGGGCGAGTCCATCACCGAAGGAACGATATTTAAATGGCATGTCAAAGAAGGAGATGCTGTAAGTGTCGGTGATGTGCTGCTCGAGTTAGAAACGGATAAGGTCAATCTGGAAATCAGCGCGGAAGCGGAAGGGGTTGTGGAGAAAATCCTTCGTCAGGAAGGTGAGAATGTCACCATTGGCGAAGTGATTGGACAAATCGCTGCGCAAGAAGGCGTAACGAAGTCGGCTCCGGCTCCGAAGGCAGAGGAGCCAGCTCCGGCGAAGTCAGAGGCTGCTCCGGCAGCGGAAGCTGTGAAACCACCAGCGCCGGCACCGGTGGACAGCGGAGATGCTTCAGGCACAACCGCTTCGCCTTCGGCACGCAAGCTTGCACGCGAGCGCGGGATTGATCTGGAACAGGTACAGGGCCGCGACCCGATCGGTCGCATCTATCATGATGACGTGAAGAACCATCAAGCGGGTGCAGCCAGCGCTTCGAAGCCGGCTTCCCCGGCTGCGGCAGCCCCAGCTCCTGCTGCTCCTGCCGAATTCACCAAGCCTGTTGAGCGTGTCAGAATGTCGCGCCGCCGTCAGACGATTGCCAATCGTCTGGTCGAGGCCCAGCATACGGCAGCGATGCTTACTACCTTTAACGAAGTTGACATGAGCGCCATTCTGGATCTCCGCAAACGGAGAAAGGATTCGTTCAAAGAGAAGTTTGAAGTCAACCTCGGCTTTATGTCCTTCTTCACTAAAGCGGTAGTGGGCGCGCTGAAGAAATTCCCGCTGTTGAACGCGGAAATCGACGGCGAAGATATTATTGTGAAGAAGTTCTATGATATCGGTATTGCCGTCTCGGCGAAGGAAGGTCTTGTGGTGCCGGTCGTGCGTGATGCGGATCGCCTTGGCTTTGCAGAGATTGAGAAAGAGATCGTGAATCTGGCAGGCAAAGCCCGCAACAACTCGCTGTCGCTGTCCGAGCTTCAAGGCGGCACGTTCACGATTACGAACGGCGGCGTGTTCGGATCGCTGCTCTCGACACCAATTCTGAATACCCCGCAGGTCGGTATTCTCGGGATGCACAAAATCCAGCTGCGTCCGGTTGCCATTGACGAGGAGCGGATGGAAAACCGTCCGATGATGTACATTGCCTTGTCTTATGACCACCGGATTGTAGATGGTGCTGAGGCTGTAAGCTTCCTTGTCACCGTCAAACAGCTTCTGGAAGATCCGGAATCGCTGCTGCTTGAAGGGTAAGCAAGGATCGAACTTGTGCGAACATAACAAAGGCAGGTCTATGGATTTCCATAGCACCTGCCTTTTTTGTGCTGCACTCCAGCCAGCTCCGGTTGTTTCTCCTATGCGTATTTGCATCTCCCCTAAAATGGGGAGGGGTTAGCAGAGAGGTCGGCCGGGAGCTTAGCGGGACTTTTCTTTACTCTTGGTCTTCTGCGGCTCGAGGTCGCGAGGATTCCAGTTCTCCGCCTGGGGCTCCACGTCCTGATGCTTATTTACCTTATCCCGCTGCTCCTGCGAATCATTATCCGTATATTGACGATTTCTGGCTTCATCACTGCTTGGTTGCTTCATGATACATACCTCCTTCAGGATGATGTAGAGTATACATACCCGGTTCCACGAAAAATAAACGGGAGCAAGGTAGCTTAGCATTTGATTTTCGATGGGGTTATCGTTAACATGGAATTTAAAGGTTTAACATATCTCATTGCACGGATGGATGAGAAAGGAGATACATAATGACGATTTCAAATTCACATCAAACCTTATTGTTTACCGGATCCTATGCCGAGAAGGACAGCCCGGGGATCGGGGTGTATCAGTTCCACCAGGAGCGCGGCGAATTAAAGCTGCTGGACGAGGCATCCGGCATTAAAAATCCGACTTTTCTGAATGTGGATATTTCTGCACGCCGATTGTATGCCATTGGCGAAATTTCGGTACAGGGTCAGAAGGCAGCTGAAATTGTAACGTTTGCGGTCGATCCGGAGCTTGGGAAGCTGCAGGAGCTCAGCCGGGTACAAAGTGTCGGCAGTTCAACCTGCCATATCCAGCGGGATGCAGAGAGCAAATTTCTAATTGTATCGAGTTATCATGGCGGCTTGATCGGGCTTCATGCCATCCAGGATGACGGCACTCCGGGGCCGCTTCTGGATGAGAAGCGTCATGCGGAGCTTGTGCAGGTCGCGGACGGACAGCAGCCTCGGGCGCATTCCGCCTTTTACAGTCCGGATGAGCAGTACCTGTTTGTGCAGGACCTCGGTTTGGACAAAATTATGGCCTACACGGTGGATGCCGATGCAAAGAAGCTGAGCTTCCACGGAGAAACCCAGCTGGCACAGGGGGCCGGACCACGGCATTTGACCTTTCATCCGCGCGGGGTCTATGCTTATGTCATCAATGAGCTTGACTCTACCGTAACGGTGCTGCGATACAACCGTGATCAGGGAAGTCTGGAAACGGTGGAGACGGTATCCACATTGCCGCCCGATTATGAAGGCGAGAGCTACTGTGCCGAGATTGCTATATCAACGGACGGGAAGACGCTGTATGGCTCCAATCGGGGGCATGACAGCATCGTTGTGTATCGGGTTGACCAGAACACAGGCAAGCTGACCCCGCTGCAATATATGCCGACCGGGGGAGGGCATCCAAGGCATTTCAGCTTGATGCCTGGCGGCAAATTTCTGGTGGCTGCGAATCGTGATGGCAACAATCTGGTGCTGTTCACTGTTAATCCGGATGACGGATTGCTCGCTCCGAGCGGGCATACGGTTACCCGGGACAAGCCGGTATGTGTGAAGCCGGTCGTATTTTAACCAACCCAATGATGTGTTCTTCATCAGGAGCTGTTCTGCATGCTGTACTTGCAGAGCAGCTTCTTTTTCCTCGCTTATCGCAACAGGAACACGATTCAGAGCGGAAGCGAACGGGTTATGTTATAAACAGAGCAAGCGAACTTTAGAAGGGGGTGGCACTTGATGCACAAACGATTGAATGGTAAAGTCGCAGTCATTACAGGAGCCGGGTCCGGGATCGGTCGTGCCGCAGCCCTTCTGATGGCAGAGCATGGAGCCAAGGTGCTGCTGATCGACAAGGAAACTGAAGGCATTCAGAAGGTCCGCAGCCTGATCGAGGAGGCGGGCGGCGAGGCGTTAACGGGTCAATGCGATATTTCGGATGGAGCCGCGGTGTCTGAATGCTTGCAGCTTGCTGCCAGAGAATGGGGCGTCATCGATATTGTGTTTGCCAATGCAGGGATTAACGGCGTGATCGCGCCGATCGAGACGATGGAGGACGAGGAATGGGATGCCACCATGAACACGAATCTGCGGGGCACCTTTCTTACTATCAAGCATGCGATTCCTCACTTGAAATCAAGAGGCGGGAGCATCATCATCACCAGCTCAATCAACGGCAACCGCGTGTTCACCAACTTTGGCTTCTCTGCCTACAGCACAACCAAGGCGGGGCAGGTTGCTTTCATGAAGATGGCTGCGCTGGAGCTCGCCCGTTACAAAATTCGTGTCAACGCGATCTGTCCGGGCGCCATCAGCACGAACATTAGCGCCAATACGATGATCAAACCGGAGGTGAAGGAGATCCGGGTTCCGATTGAGTATCCCGAAGGCGATCAGCCGCTCGCCCACGGTCCGGGACAGCCGTCCCAAGTCGCGAAACTGGTGCTGTTCCTGGCTTCGGATGATTCCGATCATATAACCGGCTCGGAAATCTATGTGGATGGCGCTGAATCGCTGATCCATTAGTCGGACTGCGAGGCTTCCGGATTTGACAAATCACCGCAAGTTCCCCATAATGAATTCATATTTTTATATAGAGGATTGTGGTGATCAGGATGGGCATTGTCGTGGTCGAGATCTGCGACAGCAACTTGATGAGTGCTTTGGAGCTGGAGCATTTGGAGGACTTGTATCCCGAAATCGCAGTCCTGCGCGCGGATTGCATGAATCTGTGCGGCCTGTGCAAGCTGCGTCCCTACGCGCTCGTCAACGGGAAGCGTGTATTTGGTAAATCGACCGAAGAATGCATCGAGAAGATCAAGGCAGCGATTGAAGAAGAGCTGGCGGTCTACGGTATGTAAGCATTCCGGAAGGGATGTGTCATAGATGAGGAAGAGGGGCCGTGTGCGTCAAGCTAGTGACGCTTGCGGCTTCTTTTCTTATGCACATGGCCAATAAAGTAAAAAATGCGAGAACACGGAACGATCGTCCGTATCTCGCATAATATTATTGGCGTTACCGGTTAGCTTCTGTCGATCAGGAGGCGTTGTGGCCTGCCAACACAATCTCCTCGCATTCCTTGGAGCAGCAGGCATGATGCAGCTCTTCGCACTCCTCGCAGCAGATGTGCTGAAGATGGCAGGCATCGTTGTCACAGTTGATGTAGCGGTCTTCCGCTTTGCCGCAGTGATGGCATTTGCCTACAATGACATCCTCGTCAGTCTGGTTGATCGGAACCGAGATCCGCTCGTCGAACACATAGCATTTCCCGTCGAACAGGCGTCCCTGCACCTCAGGGTCCTTGCCGTAGGTGACGATGCCCCCGTCAAGCTGGGCCACGTCCTGAAAGCCTTCCTTGATCATGAAGCCGGTCAGCTTCTCGCAGCGAATGCCGCCCGTGCAGTAGGTGAGGATCGTTTTATCCTTGTGTTCGCTCAGGTTTTCCCGAATCCACTCCGGAAACTCGCGGAACGACTGTACATCCGGACGAATCGCATTGCGGAAGTGTCCGATATCATACTCATAGTCATTGCGGCCGTCAAGCACGATGACGTCATCGCGCTGCAAATATTCGTAGAATTCCTTCGGCGCCAAGCGCTTGCCGCTGATTTCGTTCGGATCGAGCTCGTCCTCGACACGAAATGTGACCAGCTCCTGACGGTGACGGACGAACATTTTGCGGAAAGCGTGGCCTTCCGAAGGATCGACTTTAAATACCATGTCAGCAAACAGCGGGTTTGCTTTCATGTCGCGCATATACTGCTCGGTCTGCTCGATGGTGCCGGACACGGTGCCGTTAATGCCCTCGGAGGCGACGAGAATACGGCCTTTAAGCCCGAGTTCCTTGCAGTATTGAAGATGCTCATCCTTGAACGCTTCCGGATCGGGGATGTGCACGAATTTATAGTACAGAAGAATTTGGTACGATTGTTCAGCCATGGTTTTTACCACCTATTCTATATTGGAAATTACTCATTGGATTGAAAATTAGGTATACTTATAGAATTGTAGTGAATTGAGCCCACTTAGTCAATTTAAATGTATAGAAAGTTTGTCATCATTTGCCGGAAATCCGGATTGACGAAACGGGGGAGCAGCATATAATATATTCATAATAGACCGTTGTTCAAATTGTTCAATTGGAACAATATTTATTTTTACTTTAATGCTTTTTCCGGTAAAAGCGGGGAAGCGTTGTCGCTTTTAGTCGAAACGAACGGTTTATCAAGTAGAGAGAGGGGTTATTCTTTTGAAGAGAAAAATGTGGCTGTCCATGGCCTTGTCCGCATTGCTGCTGGTCGCGGCAGGCTGCGGCAACAATAGCAATAATACAGAGCCGAGCGAAATGCCGGGCACCGGTTCCGGTGAACAGGCGGAGACAACATCCTACAGCATTGCCTTTTCCCAGTATGTAGAGCATCCGTCGCTGGACGCGACAAGAGAGGGGATTCTGGCGGCGCTGAAGGAAGCTGGTATTTCCGAAGAAGACAACACATTAAGCATTGACTATAACAATGCACAAGGCGATCCGGGCAACAACTTGTCCATCGGCCAGAAGCTGGGAAATACGAAAGCGGATCTCGTCATTGCGATTGCAACGCCTTCCGCGCAAGCTGTGGCCGAGAACGTGAAGGAGAAGCCGATTCTGTTTGCAGCCGTTACCGATCCGCTTGATTCCAAGCTGGTCAATGACCTGAAGCAGCCTGGCGGCAATATTTCCGGAGCTTCGGACACGAACCCTGAAGCTACGAAGCAGCTGATGCGCTTTGTGAGCACCCATTTCCCGGATGTGAAGACCGTGGGTCTGATCATTAACGAAGGGGAACCGAATGCAGTCGTGATGGCAAGAACGGCTGAAGAGGCGCTCAGCGAGCATGGGATTGAAATGGTGAAAGCCGCGGTCACGAATACGTCGGAAGTAAAGCAGGCCGCTGAATCGCTCGTAGGCAAGGTAGATGCGTTCTTTATTACCCTTGATAACAATGTTGTCAGTGGTGTGGATACGATTATCGAAACAGCCAAAGCCAACCAGATCCCGTTCTTCTCCAGTGACCGTGACACGGTGGAGAAGGGAGCCTTCGCGACTGTCGGCTTCAAATACTACGATCATGGTTATCAAGTAGGCCAGATGGCGGTTGAAATTTTGAAGGATGGCAAAAATCCGGGCGAGATGGAAATTACCGTACCGGATAAGCTGGATCTGATCCTGAACCTTGGGGCTGCGGCTGATTATGGCATTGAAGTGACCGATGCCATGAAAGAGGAAGTTAAAGATCCGGAAAACAACATCATCGAGTAACGCCAAGGCGCGGAGTGAACAGCCCGCGCCTTGCTTAATGCTGAAGGAGGTCAATACATGCTGGATTTTCTGAGCCGGCTGGATGGTCCGATTGAATTGGGACTGTTATACGCTTTAATGGCGTTAGGAGTATATATTACATTTCGAATTTTGGATTTCCCTGACTTGACGGTCGATGGGAGCTTTACCACAGGCGGCGCGATTGCCGCAGTCATGATCACTAGCGGGATCAATCCGTGGCTGGCGACCTTGTGTGCGTTTGCCGGAGGGGCGCTTGCCGGGATCTGTACAGGCCTGTTGCATACGAAAGGGAAGATCAACGGCCTGCTGTCCGGGATCATCATGATGATTGCCCTGTATTCCATCAATATGAGAATCATGGGCAAGCCGAACATTTCACTCAGTCAGCAGGACAAAATTTTCGGGTCGATGGACCCGCTCTATGTCATGCTGATCATTGTCATCATCGGCAAGCTGCTGCTGGATGCTTTCTTCCGGACCGATCTTGGGCTGTCTCTTCGGGCTACAGGAGATAACAAACGGATGATTCGCAGCTTCGGGGCGAACACGGACAATACGACGATTCTCGGACTCTGTATCTCCAATGGTCTGGTGGCGCTCTCCGGGGCTGTAGTGGCCCAGCAATCCAGCTTTGCCGACATTGGGTCCGGTATCGGGATGATCGTAATCGGCCTGGCATCGGTCATTATCGGGGAAGCGATTCTTGGAACAGGCTCGGTATTTCGGACAACGCTGGCCGTTATTTGCGGTTCGATCATTTACCGAATCGTTGTTGCGGCAGCATATGAAATTCGATGGCTGGAAGCATCGGACCTTAAGCTGATCACAGCCATTATCGTCATCATTGCCCTAGTGGTCCCTACGATCCGGAAAGCGTTTAAGCAGCGCTCACAAGCGAGAAGGCGAACGATCGAACTGACAAACGCCACGCACGGGCAAACGACAGAAGGGGGGACGCGATAATGCTGGAACTGAAACAGGTGTCCAAGCTGTTTAACCCCGGAACGGTCGATGAGAAGGTTGCGCTCATGAACATTAACCTTCATCTGAAGCCAGGTGACTTTGTTACAGTGATCGGCAGCAACGGAGCGGGCAAATCGACATTGATGAACATCATTTCCGGCGTTATGAAGCCGGATGCCGGCGAGGTGCGGATTGACGGCAGCCCGGTGGGCCATCTGCCGGAGTTTCGCCGCAGCCGCTGGATCGGCCGGGTCTTCCAGGACCCGATGGCTGGAACAGCACCGCAAATGACGATTGAGGAAAATTTAGCAATGGCTTACCGGCGGGGACAATCCCGAGGCTTGAGCATCGGCGTTACCGCTGCGAAGCGGAAGCATTTCCGGGAGCAGCTGGAGCGGCTTGGCATCGGGCTGGAAAATCGTCTGCGGGCGAAGGTTGGCATGCTGTCAGGCGGAGAGCGGCAGGCGCTCAGCCTGCTGATGGCGACGTTCACCAAGCCGCAAATTTTGCTGCTGGATGAACATACGGCGGCGCTTGATCCGGCCCGGGCGGATTTGATCACCCGGATTACGGAGGAAATTGTCCGTGATATGAAGCTGACAACTTTAATGGTTACCCACAACATGGAGCAGGCGATCCGTCTAGGAAACCGTCTGATCATGATGGATAAAGGCCGTATCATTCTGGATGTGAACGAGGAGCGGAAGCAGACATTGACGGTGGAGCAGCTGCTGGGTGAATTTGAACAAATCAGCGGTCAGAAGCTCTCCGATGATCGTATGGTGCTGGGATAACGCTGGACACGATGCGAGATGGAGCCGTATCCTTACTGAAGTTATTATAGGAGGCGAACATTTGGGCTTTACTTTAGCCCGGAGGTTTGCCTCCTTTTTGATTCCATCGATTATTATAGGGTTCGGCATCCCCCGTTTGGGTACAATAGGTGTACCCTCTTCCCTGATGCTCTCCTGAGATTCGGAAAGCGGGGGTAGTCCTTTTTAATGTCATATGTTAAAATCTGATGAGTTAATTTTTACATATTTTTTTGGTGAGGAGTTTGCAAAAATGGTTTCATCTTCAACAAGAGAATCCAACCCAAGATCATCGAATACGGTCAGCACCGGATTGTTGTTTGCAGGAATGATTCTCGTTGCGATTAACTTAAGAGCCGCGATAACGTCGGTCGGACCGCTGATCGGCATGATCCGCGAAGGTGTTGGCATATCCAATACCATGGCCGGCATGCTGACGACCATCCCGTTGCTGGCCTTTGCGTTATTATCCCCAATCATTCCATCCATTGGGCGCAAGCTGGGCCTGGAGGCTACACTGCTCCTCAGCCTGGTCGTATTGACACTCGGTATCGGGATGCGATCGATTGCATCCCCGATAACGCTGCTGCTTGGCACAGCGCTGCTCGGCTCCGCAATCGCTGCAGGCAATGTGCTGCTCCCCAGTCTGGTGAAGCGGGATTTCCCGCATCGCATCGGCCTGATGACAGGCGCTTATTCGGCCTCCATCAATCTGATGGCTGCAGTGGCATCAGGAGTCAGCATCCCGATTGCCGTGCAGCTTGGATTCGGATGGCAAGGCTCGCTGGGGATATGGTCGCTGCTATCGGTTGGTGCGGCCGTTCTATGGTTCCAGCAGTGGCGAAATCGGCCAGCAACCAAAGCGGTGAGCGTCGCTAATGCCCCCGGCAAGCAAGCGCTTTTTCGTTCAAAGACGGCCTGGTGTATTACGCTGTTCATGGGCATGCAGTCATTTACGTTCTATGTCAACATATCGTGGCTGCCGGAAATTTTGCAAAGTCAGGGCATTCCGGCGGTGACTGCTGGCTGGATGCTGTCGATCATGCAATTTGTCAGCATTCCGTTCTCCTTCATCATTCCGATTCTGGCCGGGCGAAACCCGGATCAGCGGACATTGCTCGCCGTGTCCCTTGTGTCGATGTTTATCGGGTATGGCGGCCTGCTGATCGGATGGACTTCGCTTACCTGGTTCTGGGTGATTCTGGTCGGGATTGCAGGCGGCGCCAACTTCAGCCTGTCCCTGATCTTCTTCACGCTGCGGACCCGCACTGCCCAGGGCGCTGCAGCGATGTCAGGCATGGCACAGTCCATAGGTTATCTGTTAGCCGCTGTCGGACCGATGCTGATCGGACTGCTGCATGATATGACGTCCGGATGGAGCCTGCCGTTGATGATGCTGATGGTGGTCACGAGCTTGTCTCTCGTTGTCGGTCTGGGCGCTGCCAAGCCCGGCTACGTCAGCGACAATTAATATGGATCCCCGCCGAACAGGATGAAAGGATGAATGGTGGTTAACAGCCACACTACGAGGAAGACTGCACCCGCGCGGATTAACAACGCGTTTAGGTGCAGTCTTTTGTAGGTTAAGAGCGTGATCCATCCTTCTGGGCGTTTGTTAATAAAAAGCACTAATTTAGTTTACATAGCGTTAACAAAAATATGTAGATGGGTTGTTTCTGTTTATAATATGCTAAATGGAGGATTTCATGGACTAGTATATTGTCAAAAGAGAAAAAGGAGCGTTACGCTGATGTCGAATTACAACGGGCAAGGAATGGAACAAGGGGAGCGAATCAGCAAAGGAAGAGCGGTATTTGAGGCGGGCTGGACCGCGCTCAAGCTCGGATTGACTTCTTTCGGTGGACCGATTGCGCATTTGGGTTATTTTCACCAAACTTATGTCAAGAAAAAACGCTGGATGGACGAAGAGAGTTATGCCGATCTGGTGGCCTTATCTCAGTTTCTTCCGGGTCCGGCAAGCAGTCAGGTCGGCATTGGGGTAGGTCTGACGAGAGCAGGGATGTGGGGAGCCATTGCGGCCTGGCTAGGGTTCACGCTGCCTTCCGTCGTTGTGCTGATGATTTTTGCAGGACTGATGCATACGTTTGATCCGGGAGCAGCCGGCTGGATTCAAGGCTTGAAGATTGTTGCTGTGGCCGTTGTGGCCCAGGCCGTGCTCGGCATGGCAGGCAAGCTTGCAACAGGGCCTGTCAGGGCGGGGATTGCCTTTCTCGTCATGGCGATTGTTCTGCTGTGGCAAAGTCCGCTTGCTCAAGTGATTACAATTGCGGCCGCAGGTTTGGCCGGACTGTGGCTGTTCAGAAGAGAGCAGGCGAAAGAGGGGAAACCTGACCTGCCTGCCATTATTAGCCGCAGGACCGCCATCTTCTGCCTCGGGCTATTCGCTGTGTTGCTGGTTGGACTGCCGATTGTAAGCGGCATGACAAATAATGAATGGATTGCCATTGTGGACAGCTTCTACCGGGCAGGCTCCCTCGTATTCGGGGGTGGACACGTCGTTCTGCCTCTGCTGGAAAGCGAAACGCTGGCCAACGGCTGGCTGAGCCGGGAGGAGTTTCTGACCGGATACGGGGCGACACAGGCCGTACCTGGGCCGCTCTTCACCTTTGCGGCCTATCTCGGCATGATGATCAACGGCATTGCCGGCGGGATTGTGGCGACACTTGCCATCTTCCTCCCCGGTTTTCTGCTGATCGTGGGCGCCCTGCCATTCTGGAACGGCATGCGCCGGAACGCCAAGCTTCAAGGGATGCTGACAGGGATGAATGCGGCGGTGGTCGGCATTCTGTTCGCTGCGCTGTATCACCCGATCTGGACGTCCTCGATTCATTCTCCGGTTGAATTTGTCATTGGGGCAGGGCTGTTCGGGATGCTGATGTTCTGGAAGTGCCCGCCGTGGCTGGTCGTATTGGCAGGGGCAGTGGCCGGTCAGCTGCTGCTGTAACGAATGGAATGAGGAAAGCGGGGGGGGATGCTGCTGCTTTCCAAACGGTTCAGGAGTTATCTCCTGGGCCGTTTTTTTGTGCTGTCATATGAGGCGATTCTTTCATGAATGGATCATAATTCGGGATTTATAACCGAGTAATTCCCGCCGATTGGTTAAATATTAAATGGGACTCTTGCATAAGAGCAGCCTGGTATTGCAGATACGGAATGCGTAAAATGGCAGCGGCGCTGCCGGAATCCGGAGCAGCAAGCCAGCACAAACCAAAGCCAGGAGGGAACAGCCATGGAAGATTGCATCATCATCGGCGGCGGGATCGCCGGTTTGCAGGCCGCCATTCAATTAGGCCGCTATTCAGTGCATCGGGTACTGGTGATCGACAAAGGAACGGGGAGATCGACGCTATGCCAAGGCTATCATAACATTTTGGGCTGGCCTGACGGGGTGGCGGGAGAGACGCTGCGGCGCCTTGGCCGAGATCATGCGGCCTCCTATGGCGTTCAGTTCGTCCAAGATACGATTGAGGATGCGGAGAAGATGGAGAGCGGATTCCGGCTTCGAGGCGCAAGCGGGAACCGTTATGAGGCCAAAACCTTGTTGATGGCAACGGGGGTCACAGATCGTTATCCGGAGCTGCCGGGTCTAGTGCCAACTCTCGGACGTTCTGTATATGTGTGCCCGGACTGTGACGGCTATGAGATTCAGAATCGCAAAACGGTTGTGATCGGCTCAGGGGAGCCGGGCGCTTCCATGGCGGTGCTGCTGCATGAGCGGACACAGGACATCATGTACGTGAATCACGAGGGCGTTCAGCCAGAGCCGGAAACGATGACAAAGCTGTCCGAGCTTGGCATCCCATATATCGAGAAGCCGATAGCTGAGGTGCAGTGCAGCGAAGATGGAATCATATCCGGCCTGCTGCTGAGTGATCAGCAGGCCCTATCTGCGGAGCGGGGGTTCATCGCTTTTGGCGGGAATACAATTCATTCGGATCTTGCGGCCAAGCTTGGGGCGGAGCTGGAGCACAACCGTCATGTGAAGGCGGATCCGCGCTCGAAACAGACCAGTGTGAACAATCTGTGGGTCGCAGGGGATCTGGCGGTACACTCGGAGCTGTCGACGGCAGCGATGGGCGACGGAGCGATTGCTGCCATCTGGATTCATAAAGCGCTGAACAAAATGAATCATAAAGGCTAGAGCGTAACGAGAGCGATGTGCCCGTCCATCATGGAGCCGGTCCCCGAGAACGGGCACCGGCTCCGCTCCGGACGTCGCTGTATGGCTGGATGCCCCAGCCATTATTCAAGGGCGGATCGGGACGCTTATGAGGTCCGGTCGTTGATTGATTATACTTCTGTCAGTCCGAAGCGCGGGATATGCTGGTCGTTCGCATACTTTTGCAGCAGCTCCGCCTGTCTCGGACCGATCAGGTCAAAATGCGGGTAGGGCTGTCTGTTGTGAATGTATCGCGGATCCAGCCCGTTCTCTTTACACCAGCGTGTGAGCAGATTCAGATCCGAGCAACCGACTTTGGTAACGGTGGTGTATTGCGGAAAGCGCGGATCAAACCAATAGTGAGTCAACAAAGCGATCCCGCCCCGGCCCACAATCTCCTTCCACTGCTGCAGTTCCTGTTTGGATATGCCGAAGGCCATGTCTGAGTCATCATCCTTACCTGAGGTATTCATAGGTATTATACCAGCATATACTGGGATGACCTAATCAATTCAAATACCGGCAGTCGTACAGTTCGAGCGCTGTCAGCTGCTGAAGCAGGGGGAGATGGATCATGATTCTGCAAACCGCCACATTGCATATTAAACCGGGTCTTGCCAGTGAATTCGAGAGCGCCTTTCGGGCTGCTTCAGGCAAACTGATCACCAAAAAAGGATACATAGATCATGAACTGCATAAATGTGTGGAAAACAGGGACGAGTATTTGTTTTTTGTACGCTGGACCGGCATCAAGGATCATCTGATCGGCTTTCGAGGCCACCCCGATTATGCGGAATGGCTGTCAATGCTTGAGCCCTTCTACAGCCAGGCGCCGGAGATGCGGCACTATGTCGATATTCGCGCGACCGGAAGAGAGCAGGAGGACGAGGAGAGTGAAGAGCTGCACGCATCCTCTCGGGAGGAGAGCCCGTAGGAGAGCTGCGGGCGATTTCTTCGATATCACGCGCCGGCCGGAATCCCGATAGATTACTCGCTGGGCTCGTGTGCCAGAGCTGCAAGCGGTTGATTTTTGCGCGCTTAAACAGGAATTAAGGGGAGGCGTGACGAATTTTGATGTAACCCGATGATAAAGGATGAGGAGGGATTACGATCGAGAATCTGGATCATGTTCGTCAGCTAGCCGAACAAATACGAAGCAATGTATCGACGGTCATCGTAGGGAAAGAGTCTATGATTGACAAGTTATTTATCGCAATGGTCACCGCAGGGCATGTACTGCTGGAGGATGTGCCGGGCACGGGGAAAACGCTGCTGGCTAAAGCGGCCGCCAAATCGGTGAACTGTCAGTTTACGCGGGTGCAGTTCACACCGGATCTGCTGCCGTCGGATTTGAGCGGCATTTATTTTTATAATCAGAAAATATCGGAATTCGAATTCCGCGCCGGCCCGCTGTTCACCAACATTTTGCTGGCCGACGAGATCAACCGGGCAACGCCCCGTACGCAGTCCAGCCTGCTGGAATGCATGGAGGAGCGGCAGATCAGCATCGATGGCGTCACTCATCGTCTTGCCGAGCCGTTCCTCGTCATTGCAACGCAGAACCCGCTGGAGCAGCAGGGAACGTTTCCGCTGCCGGAAGCCCAGATGGACCGCTTTTTGTTCAAGCTGAGCATGGGCTATCCTTTTTCCGCGGAAAGCGTTCAAATTTTAAAGCGCTTTAAGGACAGGCAGCCGCTGGAGGAGCTTCAGGCGGTGGCGTCTTCTGACAGTATCATCAAGGCGAGGGAAATCGTCAGCAGCGTGCATGTCAGCGATGAGATGCTGTCTTATATCGTCGCTTTGGCGGAATACAGCCGCCAGGAGGCGTCTGTTGCGATCGGAGTCAGCCCGAGGGGTTGCCAGGCGATGCTGAAGGCGGCGCAGGTACAGGCTGTGCTGCATGGCAGAAGCTTTGTTGTCCCTGATGATGTGAAGGAGCTTGCGGAGCCTGTATGGGCCCACCGTCTTCAGCTTAAAGGGCTCGGGATGAATCGCGGAGGCGGTGTGAAGGCGGAGGAGATCATTCGCCGTATGCTGAGCGAGGTCCCGGTGCCGGCTGAAGAGGGTGTATCGTCCTAGGAGGGATTCTGATGGATGCATATTGGATGCTGCTGCTCGCAGCGCTTGTCATTGGATTCCAAAGCTTTATATTTCGGAAAACGGCATTTCGCAAGCTGAGTTACAGCCGCTCCTTTCAGGTTTCTTCCTGTTACGAAGGCGACAAAATCGAGCTGATGGAAACGATTGAGAATCGAAAGGCGCTTCCGGTGCCATGGCTTCGAGTGGAGTCCCGGTTCCGGACCGGGCTGCTGTTTGGAAGCCAGCTGAATCTCGATATTAGCGAAGGCCAGCACAGTCAAAATCACAAAAGCTTCTTCAGCCTGATGCCCTGGACCAAAATCGTCCGCCGCCACCAGATTACCGCTGCCCGCAGAGGGGTGTACAAGCTCGGCACGGTCACGATGACCTCCGGCGACCTGCTCGGACTGTCATCGATGGTGCGGAGTCAGGCGCTCGAAGGTGAACTTACCGTATACCCGAACCCGATTGATATGCACAATATGGAGCTGCCTGTACGCAGCTGGATTGGCGATCTTGTCGTCCGCCGCTGGATTATGGAAGATCCGTTCCTGCAGTCTGGCGTTCGGGCGTACCGTTCGGGAGACCCGCTCAAGGATATTCACTGGAAGGCCAGTGCCAAGGCAGGCAGCCTGCAGGTGCATCAGCGAGATACGACTGCGGACGGCCGCGTCCTAATCTATTTGAATGTGGAGGATCACGAGCAGATGTGGACGCATGCGACGAAGCCGGAGCCGATTGAATATGGCATTCGGCTAACCGCCGGGATCGTCGTACATCTGCTGTCACAAGGGATGGAAGCGGGTTTTGGCACGAACGGGACGCTTGAAGAGGAGCAGGAAACCCATGTTTCGATTCCCGTAACCGGGGGGAAGAATCATCAGGAGCAGATTTTGAGCACCCTGGCAAGGCTGGAATTAACGCGCAGAATGTCATTTCATGACTATCTGGCAGCGGAGCTGGAACGGTTGGAAGAGGCGCGGGACATTCTGATTCTGTCCACGTATATCAGCCCGCGACTGGAAGAGATGCTTAGCCGATTTGTGAGCCGGGGCCATACGGTAACGATTCATATACTGGATCAGCAGGCTGACGGGGACCAGGAGGAATCCGCATGAAAATAAATCGTTCAGGCATCGGATATCCTGTTGTACTGCTTCAGGCCGTGGTTGAAATCCTGTTGTTGTTTCCGCTTATCTATATTCCGGCTTACTATTTGCTATCCGCCGAGCGCCTCTGGGGGTGGCCTGCGCTCATTCTCGCAGGTTACGTGCTGGGATATTCCGGAACCCGGGTGTGGAAGCTCAGTCGACTGGCATCTGCCGGGCTCTGGGCTTGCATTACGGCATCCGTGCTGGCGATCGCCATGACAGGGACCGGTCCGGCGCTGCTGTTCACATGGCCGATGATGTTTGCAGCCGGCTACCGGGGAATCCGGATGGCTCATAACGGCTGGGATGCATTGTTTCCCGGTCCCTATTATCTGGCCGGTCTGCTGATGCATGGCGGTTCAAGCTTCGTGCTAAGCTTCCAGGAGTCCGTGCATGATCTGCGGACGATGCTGGCCTGGACCGGCGCGCTGGCGCTGATCGCTACGCTGCTGGTGCTCAATCAGAGAATGGTGCTGGAGCAGACCCTGCCGGGGAAGGGGGCGCCGGTGCTGGAGCGCCGCGTCCTTCGGCATAACCGGGCGCTCATTGTTATCCTGCTTCTTATTACAGCGGCCGTTGTTGTTCTTCCGCGACTGCAGCAGTTCGTAGGAGACATGATCCGCAGGTTCGCTGCCTGGATCGCTCAATGGTTTCAGTCTACGCCTTCCGAGGTGCCTCCGCCCGAGCCTGAGGTGATTCCGCCGACGCCGGAGCTGCCTTTTGGCGATGAGACACCCTCGCCATCCCCGTGGCTGGCGTTGCTGGAGCAAATCGTGATCTATCTGGTATACGCGCTGCTGATCGCGGCGATGGTATTCGCCTTGTACCGGCTGGGCAAGCATCTTCCGCGGCTGCTGCGCAAGCTTTCGGCGTGGATGAATCGCCGCTTCTCACACCGGGAAGGTCAGGAGATGCTTGGCTATGAGGACGAAATCGAGCAGATCGAGCATGAGCCTGCCGGACGTAAGCTGCTGCAAGGCCTGCGGCGGCGGTTTGCCGTCCAGAGGGATGAGCCGGCGGCAGACAACGCGGCGGCCGTGCGTCAGACGTACCGGCGGATATTGTCACGCAAGATCAGGGAAGGCTATCACTGGAATGCGGCCTTAACCCCGAGAGAAACCGGACGTGATCTGGACCACTGGAAAGGAACGGGCGGCGAGGCCGAATCGGAGCTGCCCCCTGAATTGATTGAATTATATGAAGTGGCCAGGTATGGCGGCAGAGCGCCGTCGGATGAAGAGGTGCAGCGCGTGCTGAAAGCAAGCAAGAGACATAAGGAGTGATCCGAATGGCGGTGCAGAAGGATAGGAATATCCGGATCGATTACGGGAATCCGGAAGTGACCAAGGGAGTATCTGTTCTATCACAGCAGTTCGACGAGTTGTATGTCTATGATGGCGCTGACCTGGGACTGACGTATACCCCCGCACATTCCAGCTTCCGCTTGTGGGCACCGACAGCGAGCAAGGCGTATGTGCTGCTGTACAGCGATTGGCATTCCGAGACGCCGGAGCGTCATCCTATGCGGCGCGATGTGAAGGGGACGTGGGTGCTGCAAGTGGACGGGGATCTGGCCGGACGATACTACACCTATCTGGTTCAGGTCGGGGAGCAGTGGAATGAAGCTTGCGATCCTTATGCGACTGCGGTGGGGGTCAACGGAGACCGGGCGGCGATTGTGGATCTTCAGACAACAAATCCGAAGCGGTGGAAGGCGGAGCGCCCGCCATTAGCCCATCCGGTCGATGCCATCATCTATGAGCTTCACATTCGGGATTACACCATTCATCCCGGCAGCGGCGTGCGCCAGAAAGGACGCTATCTCGGTCTGACCGAGCCTGGCACGAAGGGCCCTGCACAGATTGCAACCGGTCTGGACCATCTGACCCAGCTGGGCGTGACGCATGTTCAGCTGATGCCGGTGTTTGATTACGCGACTGAAAGCGTGGATGAGACCCGGCTCCATGAGCCGCAGTATAACTGGGGATATGATCCGAAAAATTACAATGTGCCTGAAGGCTCCTACGCGACCGATCCGTATAAGCCGGAAGTGCGGATTCGCGAGTTGAAAACGCTGATCCAGACGCTGCACGATCACGGTCTTAGGGTCATTATGGACGTGGTGTACAACCATGTGTACGACGGTTATGTTATCCATTTTACGAAGCTGGTGCCCGGCTATTATTTGCGGTACAAGCCGGATGGCTCGATGTCCAACGGGTCGGGGTGCGGGAATGACTGCGCGACAGAGCGCCCGATGATGCGGAAGTATATTGTGGATTCGGTTCTGCACTGGGCACGTGAATACCATATTGACGGCTTCCGCTTTGACCTCATGGGACTGATCGATGTGGATACGATGAATGAGCTTCGGCGCAGGCTGGATCAGATCGACCCATCGATTCTGATGCTGGGGGAAGGCTGGGTCATGGACACCGAGCTGCCTGACAACGAGCGGGCGAATCAGTCGCATGCGCCCCGGATGGCGAGAGTGGCTCATTTTAACGGGGACCTTCGGGATGCGGTGAAAGGGGAAGTGTTTGATGAGGCCAAGCCCGGCTTCGTGAATGGGGGGACCGGGTTCGAGACGCGTGTGAAACAGGCGGTTGCCGGGGCGATCACGTATTCGGAGCAGCTGCGCTCCTTTGCCGCCGAGCCTGATCAGTGTGTCAATTATGCCGAGTGTCATGACAATCATACGATGTGGGACAAGCTGAGCCTGTCGGCAAAGGATGCTCCGGAAGAGGAGCGACGGGCCATGCACAGGCTGGCTACCGCTATCGTTCTGACCTGCCAGGGGATTCCGTTTCTGCATGCCGGCCAGGAGTTTTACCGCACCAAGCACGGCGTGGACAACAGCTTTAATGCAGGCGACGAGGTGAATCGGATCGACTGGGAGGCGGCGGCTGCCCATCAGGCTGACGTGCGCGCGGTTCGGGAGCTTATTGAGCTTCGGCGCCGCCACCCGGCCTTTCGCATGCGAAACGCGGAACAGATCCGGAAGCATTTGCGGTTTGAAGAGGGACCGGCGCACACGGTCGCCTACACGCTGCGAGATCACGCCAACGGGGAACGTTACCGCCACCTGTATGTGCTGTATCACACCAGGTCCGGGGTGACCAGACTTGCCCTTCCACCGCTGGGAAGCTGGGAGCCGGTGTTTGGTGCTGCCCATATCGAACATCAGACGACCGATACCTTGACGGTTCGAGGCATCGGAATGGTCATTCTCGGCTGTGACAGGTAAAATTACCAGAAAGTGATGCATGCTTCCTTCTATCAACTTCTGATATGGTTGAACATATCTGAACAGATAGAATCGAGGCGTAACTGGTGAAAAAATGGATGTTGTCTTTCACGCTGCTGTCCTTAATGGCTGCAGCAAGTTGTAATCATGCATTGGCTTATGCTAAAGCTCCGAGTCCCCCTTCGTTTCATGACGTATCCGGAAGCTTCGCCCAGGAAGCGATCGTTCGCCTGGCGGGCAAAGGCATCGTGAACGGAGATGGACAAGGGGCTTTTTTACCGAAAGATCCGGTCACGCGGGCCGAATTTACGGCCATGCTGCTGCGAATGCTGGAGCTCCAGCCGGTACATAATGATCTGCAAGCTTTTCGGGATGTCGATGAATCAGCCTGGTACTATGGCTACATTCATGCAGGGGTCAATCTTTCGCTCGTAGAGGGCAATGGTTATCTCTTTGAACCGAATCGCATGATCAACCGTCAGGAGGCTGCCGTGATGGTGATGCGGGCGCTGAAGCAAACAGACGGTTACACCGGCCATTTGGAAGGCGTTTATGGCGATGCATGGCAGATCGCATCATGGGCCCGCTCTGCTATAGCCCACTCAACGGATGCCGGGCTGCTGACAGGCGACCGGGGGAAGTTCCGACCGCTTGACCTGATGACGAGGGAAGAGGCGGCGGCACT
This sequence comes from Paenibacillus sp. 7541, assembly GCF_002276395.1. Classification (NCBI taxonomy): domain Bacteria; kingdom Bacillati; phylum Bacillota; class Bacilli; order Caryophanales; family Paenibacillaceae; genus Paenibacillus; species Paenibacillus sp. 7541. The sequence goes on from NZ_NQLZ01000029.1 coordinate 70,963, forward strand.
GCTGGACCGCGCACTGACGGCAGGCGATGTGTCGGCGGCGGTGGAAGCGGGGAGGAAGGCGAGTGATGCCACAATTCGGATGGGCTGGCTCTACAACGGAACAGCGTCACAGTACATCGCCTACGCCAAGCGAGCTGAGCTGGATGTGCTTGTTCCGCGCTGGTACTTTCTTGAGCCATCCGGAGCATTGACCGACCATACGGATGACCGGCTGCTTCAATGGTCGAGGTCAAGCGGCACGAAGGTATGGGCGATGGTCGGGAACAGAGGCAATGCCGAATCCACGCATCAACTGCTGAGCAGTGCCGACAAACAGAAGGCGGTCATCAGCGCATTGCGCGGTTATGTGAACAAGTACGATCTGGACGGCATCAATCTTGATTTTGAAAATGTGCGGCCCGAAGATCGTGCGGGGCTTACTGCGTTTGTTGCCTCTTTGTCGACAGAGATGCATAAAGCGAATGCGGTCTTGTCTGTTGATGTATCGCCTGACTTGAACACGGATTGGACGGCCGCCTTTGATTACGCGGCGCTTGGCCATTATGCCGATTATATCGTGCTGATGGGATATGATCAGCATTGGTCTGGATCGCCGAAAGCCGGATCCGTCTCTTCCCAGCCCTGGCTATCCGGTGCGGTGAACAAGCTGCTCACCCAGGTGCCGGCCAGCAAAAGCATCCTCGCCGCCCCGCTGTATACGCGGGACTGGCAGCTCGGGCCGGCGGTGACCTCCCAGGACATCAGCCTGGTGGAGCAGGGCGAGCGGATCCGCCAGCGCCGGGCTCAGCTGGCCTGGGATGAGGTGATGGGGCAATACACGGCTTCCTATACGCTCAGCGGGAATGCGCGTCGCATTTGGACCGAGGATGCGCGTTCCTTGTCGCTCAAGCATGCGATTGGCGCGAGCCGCGGTCTAGCGGGGTATGCTTACTGGTACATGGGCGGAGAGACAGCGGATGTGTGGCCTGCCATCACGAATGCTCTGCAATTTACGGATTATCGGTTCAAGCTGTAGGTACGCGTTCAGCCTGAACACAGCAGAAAAGCACCGGCTCGCCGGTGCTTTTTCATGTTTGGCTGAATCACTACAGGCTCGAGCCTGATGATTTACGGATATGGGACAGGGCTTTTCAGCCAGTCGAACATCCGCTCAATGGCAGCCGCATGCTGCAGGGCAGGGAAGTGATGCCGCAGCCCCAGGTAAAAATGCGCGTCCACGTGGTAACGCAGCTCCTTCAGCCTGTGGAGCATCCGGTGGCTATGCTCAATTGCCACCAGCTCATCGCTGGTGCCATGCACAAGCAGAACCGGGCAGCGTAGCTGCTCCGCCAAATGGAGCGGAGAGCGCTGTCTGTACTTATCCGGCACTTTGTTAGGCGTGCCGCCGATCACTCTCTTCATCATCCGCCGCAAATCGATCCGTTCTTCATAGGTTTGGGTCAGATCGGACACGCCGCTCCACAGGATCAGGCGTGAGATGTGGCTGCACCTTACAGCCGCCTGTGCCGCATTAATTGCGCCTCGGGAAAAGCCGAGCATATGCATCCGTGCCGAATCGATCCAGGGCAGCTGTGACAGCCAGTGGATAGCGGTCAATACATCATGGGTATCCGAGCCGCCGAACTCATCCCGGCCTTGACTTCCCTCGTTGCCGCGATAGGCAGGCGCGAATACGATATAGCCCTGGGCGGCAAACTCTTCGATCCACTTGAGCTTCACTGCGCCGACTCTTCCGATGCCGCCCCGGCAATAGATGATGAGCGGGAATTTGACTTTGCCTGGGGAGGAGATAACCTGAGAGCCAGCTATAGAAGTGTCAGCTATAAGGCCGGCTACGCCAGGCTGCCCCGTATCCGGGATGTTCTCGCCACGGTTCGTTCCCGCCTGATCATGATGTCCATACGCCAGCCCTTCGGCTGACTGGAGATCAAGCGTGCGCGGTGCGTCATGACGCGTGTCAAGGCCAGAGGCCTGAACAGGGCAGGCCCCTGCATCGCTGTTTGGAAGTGAAGCTGTGTCTTTATGAAGATCCCCGCTCGCGGGGCGGTGATGAAGGGAACAGGCCAAAGTGTTCATGACACAGACCTGATCCATGCGCTGAATGTGCTGAAGCATCGCTTTGATTGTATCGATCGCGGTGTCGGGTGGAAATCCGAGATACCCCTTCACCCGCAGCTGATCGGATATGTAGTCGATCTGATAAATCATGGGTTGATTCCTCCAGTGATTGAACAAGCCTCGCCATAATCGGGCATCCGCCCGCGCGAGGTGAATGCTCCACCAGTATAGACCGTTGCAGTCGGGAGAGCAAATGCCGGTCGGCATCGAACTACGGAATGTGAACAATTACCATTTGCCTTTTGGGGTGATTTCTGCTACATTATTTTTCTGGACGCACTTGATGCGTTCAACTTATGGCGGTCGTGGCGAAGGGGTTAACGCACCGGATTGTGGCTCCGGCATTCGTGGGTTCAAGTCCCATCGATCGCCCTTACAAGGGATGCCTGATGGCAGAATGATTTGCCAAGGAAGTCCAAGCTATTCATTCATTTACGTAGAAAAGGTCGAAGACGGCGCTACACTGAGCCGAATCTTCGGCCTTTTTCGGTTATCATCCGGTCAAGAACGACAATATAATGAGAAGGCGGGCCCATCGGCTTGCACAGATGAGGTTGATGAAGCCGGTATTTTTATATCCGTCATTTACGCTGCGCTAGCTTCCGAGTATGATATTGATGTTGGGTTGCTCGGTATTACTTGCGAAAAGGGGACTACATAAAGTATGGAATCTGCATTGCTGGGAAGTCTCATATCTGCGATGGCGACGGTGCTAGGCGCTGTTCCGCTGCTGTTCGTCAAGACGTTGTCGGAAAAATGGAAGGACATTCTGATCGCTTTTACAGCGGGCATCATGGTGTCTGCGTCTACATTCGGGCTGATGCCGCAGGCGCTGGAGGAATCGGGGATGATTCCGCTGACGATCGGGCTGCTCGTCGGCATCCTCGTTCTGGATTTGATCGAAAGGAATATTCCTCATATCGATGTAGAGAACCGGGCAGGCATCAGTTCGTTTGATACCTCATCTCTGCTGGTCATCATTGCGCTGTGCATCCATAATATTCCCGAGGGCTTGAGCACCGGCTTCAGTTATGCCAGCCAGAACGAGGGGCTGGGACCGATGGTGGCGATCTCGATCGGGGCGCAGAACATGCCGGAGGGGCTGGTGCTGGCCGTGTTCCTGATCAATTCCCGGGTGAGCAAGGCGAAGTCGTTTCTTGTCGTATTTTTGACCGGTTTGATGGAGATGATCTCGGCCGTTATAGGCTATTTCGCCGCCAGTTATATCGAGTGGATGATCGGTTACGGTCTGGCGTTTGCGGCAGGGGCGATGATGTTTATCGTCTACAAGGAATTGATTCCGGAAAGCCACGGCCACGGGTATGAGCGCCCTTCTACGTACTCCTTCATCGCGGGTCTGCTGATCATGGTCTACATCAGCTATTTCTTTGTCTGACGGCTTGCTGTCAGGCGGCTGATAAAGCGGCCCGGAGATGCTATAATAAGGGGGAAACCGAGGTGAGCAGAATTGGCGAAGAAAAAGCGTAATATGCATACGCCGAGACCGGAGCCATCCGACAAGCCCGCAACGCTAAAGGATATGCTGAATCCGCAGGTGCTGGAGCAGCTGAAGGCGACAACCGAAGCGCTGAAGGCCAGCGAGTCCGAGCGTCTGGAGAAGGAGCGCCAGCAGCGGGAAGCGGAGCGGAAGGCCGAGCAGAAGCGCCGTGACAATGATTTCGAATATTTGCTCGAGCATAGCGAAATGGATTGGCGCAAATATAAATAACAGGCAGCCTATGGCTGTCTGTTTTATTTGGCTTCATCAGTCACCAGGCAGATGACCCTGGTTACATCACCTGCTTTTCGGCTCGAAGCAGACCAGATGTGAAGGATAGCCGGAAGCCATTGCAGTAGGACGGATAGAAGGTTACAATTAGTAAGCGGATCGTTTTGAATTTTATGTGAAAAAAGAGGGGGCCTTCGGGATGCAAGTGGAGATTTGGTCGGATTATGGGTGTCCGTTTTGTTATATTGGCAAGCGCCGTTTTGAGCAGGCGCTGGAGCAATTTCCTCATCGGGATCAGGTTCAGGTCGTTTATCGCAGCTTCGAGCTTGATCCGAACGCCAATTATAAGCCGGGCTTGACGCTGGATGAACTGCTGAGCGGCAAGTACGGCATGTCCATCGAACAAGCGAAAGCAGCGAATGAGAATGTGACCCGGCAGGCAGCAAGCGTCGGTCTCGAATACCGCATGGATCAAGCCGTGCCGGCGAATTCCTTCGATGCGCACCGGCTCGCGCATTATGCGTCCCAGCACGGTGTGATGAAGGAAATGACGGAGCGCTTGTTCAAGGCTTATTTTACGGAAGGGCAAAACCTGCAGGACCGGGTGGTCCTTGCCGATCTTGCCGCCGAAGTCGGCTTGTCCCGGGATGAAGCGGCCGCTGTGCTGGATAGCGAGGCGTTCAGCACCGAGGTTCGTGCTGACGAAGAGGCGGCGGCCAAGCTGGGCGTACGGGGCGTGCCCTTCTTTGTGCTCGGCGGCCGGTATGCCGTGTCCGGCGCCCAGCCGCTGGAAGTGTTCACAGATGCCCTTCAGCGGGCTTATGCGGAGTCGAATCCGCTCGTCATCGTCAATGAGGACGGGGATGGCGGAGTATGCACGGATGAAACCTGCGAAGTGAAAGGCAAGGAAAACCAATAACGAAGTCACTGGAACCAGGGAACAGCGCCCGAAGAACGGCCACGGCTTGTGGCAGCCCTTCGGGCGCTGTTGTTGTTGGTGACTGAATGCGCACCCTAATACGAACGTGATTTTTTTGTAGGACCCGGGGATCTTTTTCCTTTATACTAGAAGAAATTGTCCAGAGAAATGGGTGGATTCATTGTATATATCGTTGGGTAATATGGATATCATGTCTTATTTCACAGAAAGCAACCTGGAGCTATGGCTGGAAAATTTCCGTTCCCTTGGCCCGCTGCCGGGCATTTTGCTTACCTTTCTCAAGTCCTTCATCCCGCCGCTGCCCACGATTGTCATCGTTGGGGTCAATGCTGCTGTATATGGCATGTGGCCGGGATTTCTATATTCCTGGATCGGGATGGTTGCAGGCTGTCTGACGACGTTTCTCATCGTCCGGAAGGTGTCCTCCTCGGCGTTCATTGAGCGCTGGGCAGCGAAGCCGAAGGTGCAAAGAGGCCGGCTCTGGATTCAGGAGAACGGATTCAGTTATGTATTTCTGCTAGGCATATTGCCAGTCGGGCCGTTCGTTGCCGTCAACATTGCTGCCGGTCTGGCCCGGATGAACATCATGTCCTACTTGCTGGCTGTTACGCTTGGGAAAGGGATTATGGTGTTCTGCGTATCCTATATTGGAGCGAATGTGTCGGATCTGCTGTCCCAGCCGTTCAAGCTGGTAGGTGTGCTGGCCTTCATTATCGTGTCGCTGGTGCTCAGCCGCAAGCTGGAGAGCTATTACATTCGAAGACATGCTCCCCAGCAGTAACGAAAGCCGCGCGTGAAGCGCCGCTAGAGTGCGGCTGTCGTCGAGGCGGACGGGTCCTTCCGCTCGCGAAACAACCGGTAATAAAGGATGGATGATACGACATACAGCACGCCCGTAATGCAGAAGGTAATGGCATAGCCCCAATAACTGCCGTACGTTGTCACCAGCGAGGATTGAACAGGTCCCATCGTCGCCCAGCCGAGCATGAACGCCGTTTGGGTGATGGAGTTGGCAATGCCTCTGCGGTGGTCAGGCACCCGGTCGATCAGAATGGACGCCTGAATCGGATTGGCTGCATTCATCAAGGCCTGCCGGAACAGGAATCCGAGCGACGCCACTAACAATATGTTGGTGAAGCCGGTCAGCAGCAAGAATGGCAGGGACAGCACCTGGAAGAAGACGACCGCTTTGATCGCTCCGATGCGGTTCACCAGTGTCGGTCCGATCATCATGGACACAATGGTCATTACCTGTCCGAGTGAGATCAGGATGCCGACAGCCGACAAGGAGACGGAGAACCGGTTCGTAAAATATAGATTCAGGTAAGGCACGACGAGGCCTGAGCCTAGCCCGATAAGCAGCTGGGTGGCAGCGAATTGACCGATGATCTTGAACTCGCCGCGCCGATCCTGCAGCTGTAGCTGCGGATTGGGGGCAGCGTCTGCCGCGGCTTTAGGCGGTTCGGATTTTCGTTGTTCGCTCTTCTTCATCTCGGTTGTGAACAACAATGGAATAAAAGCCAGAAAGGTGGCCGTTCCGCCGATAAAGAGCGAGATTTTCAGACTGTCGATTCGGTTTAATCCGAGCACTTGCAGGAAGTCGGCCAGAAATCCGCCGCCCATGCTGCCCAGCACCTGGGATGCCAGCACAAGCGAGGCGTGAATGCTGAAGATGCGCATCCGGTCCGCTTTGGTTGTGTTTTCCGCCAGGAACGGAATGGCAAGCACCTGGAAGAAGGAAGAGAACAGTCCGGTATAAATCGCAAGTCCGAGCAAGCTCCATTCGCTTTCGAGAAATGAGCGGACAATGAGTCCGGCACCGCTAAGCAGTGCGCCGAGCACCAGAATGTTTTTGCGGCTTGTCCGGTCTCCCATGAATCCGATAGGAATAAACATAAGGGCCGTTGCCAGCGACTGAACACTGACGACCGTACCGTTCATGGAGTCATCATACCCCAGGTTTTGTATGTACAGATTGTAGAGCACGCTGAACATGCCGGTTCCGATCTGGTAAAGCACGTTGGCCAGGAAAAACAGCTTGATATTTCGGGGCCATTGTTTCAAATCTTTCGCTGACTGATGTAATAGTTTCATATTGATGAATGCCTCCTGTTTGCAGCAACCTTTATATTTTAACAGTTTCTGTATGGAGGGGAAAGGAAAAATGCAACACTGCTGGTAAGAGGCGTGACGAGTTATCATCGCCCGACCAGCCCCTCTTTAGCCCGAGGCTTCGAGGCGGCTTAATGTTTTCCATTTGCATGCTTGGCCCGGGTAGTCTATCATTGTTGTTTAAAGCGGTATCATTTCAGATGCCGTAGATGAATAATGAAAGCGAGACGTGAGCAGCAATTATGAGATCCATTGCATGGGTGACCGACAGCACTTGCACCATTGATCCTTTTTTTGCCAGGGATAACCACGTGTATATCGTCCCGTTACGATTGATCGTGGGGGAGGAAGTGTACAGAGAGAGCATTGACATTTCAGCAGAAGACTTCTATGAAAAAATGAAGAACGAAAGCAAAATCAGCAGCTCGCAGCCGCCAGTCGGCGAATTTATCGAGCTGTACGAGCAATTGAAGGACAAGTACGATGATGTTATTGCCATCCATTGTTCATCGGAGCTTAGCGGTACTCTCCATGCGTCCTTGCAGGCAGCAGAGATCGCTGAAGTGAATGTCGTCGGGATTGATTCCCAAGCAGGCGCATTCCCGCTGCGTGAAATGATTGAATCCGGCATCGAATGGTACAAGCAGGGAGATACGGTAGGGGTTATTAAGGAGAAGATCCAGAACATGGTGCAAAATTTGCGGTTCTATCTGATTCCGGCGAGCCTGCACCGGCTGCACAGCAGCGGCCGTGTATCCGGCACACAGCTTGCGGTCAGCCAGCTGCTGCGCATCCATCTGCTTCTTCGCTTCGATCAAGGGAAGATCGTTGTTGCAGAGAAGATTCGGACGTTCAAAAAAGCCCGCCAGCGTATGATGGACGTGCTGAAGGAGGATATTAAGAAAATCCGAAAAGTATGTATTATGCATGCCAACAATGAGGAAGAGGCCAAGCAGATGGAGCAGGAGATCACCAGTTCCCATCCATCCTTGCAGACGGAGATTATGACCTTTATTCCTGTGGTCGGCATTCATGCCGGTGAAGGAACGATCGCCATGTCATGGATTCGCAATCATACAAGGTAAGAAGCAGCACATTAGCATCGCAAGTTGCGTGCGAGAGGGGGCGGGGACAAGATGTTCAGGAAATGGTCGATAGCGTCCTGGCTGCTGCTTGTTGTCCTCCTGGTGCCGCTCGTCAGCTGCGCTGGGGGCGCTAGCTCAGGCACGGGAGCGACAGATGCCCCGCACGAGGCGTCTGAGTCTGGGGCCGGCGGAGATACGTCAGGGCAGGAGTCCCCTTCGCCGGAAGAGCCCGGTGAGCAGGATGCGGGGAACGGCAGCGATGACTTGGCACCTGTTGAGGATGAAGGGGAAGACAACGGTTCTGGCCCGGACTCCGATGCTATGCTCCAGGCTGCAGCCGAACTGAGCCGCCTTGAGCTTGATGAGAAGATCGGCCAGCTCGTCATGGTAGGCATCGACGGGACGAAGATGGATGAGACCACCCGCCGCCTGATACGAGACGATCATATCGGCGGCATTATCTTGTTCAGGGATAACATCGATAGCATGGAACAGGCGGTAGGGCTCATCAATGAGTTGAAGAGGGAAAATGCCGACAATCCGGTTCCGTTGTGGCTCAGTATCGATGAGGAAGGCGGGCGTGTCACCCGCTTCCCCGAGTCGTATGTGAAACTGCCGTCAAGCCGCGACGTCGGCGGCAAGGGGGATCGAGAGCTTACCGAAACCTTCGGTTCGCTCATAGGGGCAAGGGTGGCCTCGCTGGGGCTGAACATGGTCTATGCACCGGTGCTGGATGTGGATAGCAATCCGGACAATCCGGTCATCGGCGACCGTTCCTTCGGTACGACGCCGGATAGAGTGGCCAAGCACGGCATCGCATCGATGAAAGGCATCCAGCGCGAAGGCGTCGTGCCGGTGGTGAAACATTTTCCCGGCCATGGCGATACCGCGGTTGATTCCCACATCGGATTGCCTGTTGTAAAGCATAGTCTCGAACGTCTGCACGAGATCGAACTGGTGCCATTTCAGCAGGCGATCGAGCAAGGAGCCGATGTGGTCATGGTGGCCCATCTGCTGATGGAAAGCATCGATCCGGATACGCCTGCATCCTACTCCAAGCCGGTCATTACCGGTTTGCTGCGCGAGGAGCTTGGCTTTACCGGCGTTGTCATCACGGATGATCTGACGATGGGCGCTGTTGCCGCCACCGCGGACATCGGCGAGGCGGCTGTGGCCTCGATAGAAGCCGGAAGCAATATCGTCATGGTCGGGCATGATTATGCCAAGGAGGAGGCTGTCATCAAGGCGCTGCAGCAGGCGGTTGAATCGGGGCGCATATCCGAGCAGATGCTCGATGACAGGGTTCTAGCCACTCTGGCGCTGAAGCAGAAGTACAATCTGGATCACGAGGAAGTGCCGATCCCGGATATCAACAGGCTGAACAGCGAGGCGGAAGCGGTGCGCAAGGCCATTAAATAGGTCCGGGCTCAGGCAGGCCTGGCGCTTCCTATAACATGATAAAACCCGATCTCAGGAAGAGATCGGGTTATGATGGTTCATTAATTATACTAAAATGTTGAAAAAAAATCGAAAACATGATAGAATGAGGGGTAAATAATTATTGGGCATTTGTCATAATAATCTAATATTAGATTAGCACAAAATATTGGGAATGTCAACAGGGGGGCATAGAATGGAAAACCGTCAGAGTGCGGATTTTGCATTGGAACGTGAGATGGAAGAGGCGGAAAAAACGGCAGCTTCTCCAGCAGAAGATTTTTCCGTTCATGATGATCTATCGCTTCCGCCAGGCATCAAGATCAGCGATCCAGTTCGTATGTACCTGAAAGAAATCGGTCGTGTTCCCCTTCTCTCGGCAGATGAGGAAGTGGAATTATCGAAACGAATAGAGCAGGGGGACGAGGACGCCAAACGCCGGCTTGCGGAAGCCAATCTTCGTCTCGTCGTCAGCATTGCCAGACGCTATGCAGGCCGAGGCATGCAGTTTCTTGACTTGATCCAGGAAGGCAACATGGGTCTGATCAAGGCAGTTGAGAAATTCGACTACTCCAAAGGGTTCAAATTCAGCACATACGCAACCTGGTGGATTCGTCAGGCAATCACGCGTTCTATTGCGGATCAGGCCAGAACCATCCGGATTCCGGTTCACATGGTTGAAACGATCAACAAGCTGGTCAGAGTGTCAAGACAGCTCCTGCAGGAGCTGGGGCGCGAACCGACGCCGGAGGAAATTGCTAAAGAGATGGACATCAGTCCGGAGAAGGTCAGAGAGATACAGAAGGTATCCCAAGAGCCTGTATCGCTGGAAACCCCGGTCGGGGAAGAGAGCGATTCGAATCTTGGCGATTTTATCGAGGACCAGGACGCGCTTGCTCCGGCAGACGCGGCAGCGTTCGAGCTGCTGCGGGAACAGCTGGAGGAAGTGCTGGATACGCTCACCGAGCGTGAAGAGAATGTGCTTCGCCTCCGCTTCGGGCTCGAGGACGGAAGAACCCGTACCCTGGAGGAAGTCGGTCAGGTATTCGGCGTTACCCGGGAACGGATTCGCCAGATTGAAGCCAAGGCGCTGCGCAAGCTGCGTCATCCGAGCCGGAGCAAGCGGCTGAAGGACTTTCTGGAATAATTCGGTACGATATGATGCTTTAAGCATACGATGTTCTGCAGATCCCTTGAGACGGGCAGCCCGCTGCCGTTTCAAGGGATTTTTGTTTAATCTGTCGCTTGTGACGGCTCAGATTGACACCGGTCAAGGAGTTGCATCATAATGATGTAGCATCCCGCAATGGATTAGAAACTGTCCCAACAAGCGGGCGGTAGAGGGAGTGACAGACAATATGAATGTACATAATTCCGCTGTAGAGCGACTGTGCAGGCGCAATGTCCCTTTGGCGAAATTTTCAACATATGGCATCGGCGGTAACGCCAACTATCTGGCTATGCCCGAGACGAGCGAGGAACTGGCCGAGCTGCTGCAGGACTGCAAGCGGCGCGGAATGCCCTGGTTTATTTTTGGCATGGGCTCCAACATTCTTTTTCCGGACGAACCGGGGAGGGACACGGTGTTTATCACCTTGAAAAATATGGCGGAGATCAAGGCGAACGAAGATCGGTGGTATGTATCTGCGGGCACGCCGATGTCATTGTTATCGCTGCTCGGACTCGTTGGCGGAACCGATATGCTGGATTTCACATTCCTGCTGCCGGGATGCCTGGGAGCTGGCATTTATATGAATGCCAAATACAATGCACAGCAAATTTGCGACATCGTGGATGTTGTCTATTATATCGATACCGAGGACCCTTCGCTTCAGGTGCGTTCCATTTCTGCCGAGGACTGCCGGTTTGCTTACAAGCAATCGATCTTTCAGCAGCATCCCTGGATCGTGCTCGGAGCGGATCTGAAGCTTTGCGTCAGCTCCGAGGAACAGGTGAGAACCGCCGCTGTATTGCTGGCAGAGTGGAAGGCCCGGGGGAGTCACCCGTCTTCGTTGCCGAGCTTCTTTTCATTCTTCCTCGGAGAGATCCATTCTTTGGCCGGACGGGGCATTCAGACACCGCAAACGATGCTCGATATTATCCGCTACCGTACAGGCAAGAAGCACTTCGATTATCCATCATGCGGCTCGGTGTTTAAGAACAATTATGATTACGGTGTTGCGACAGGCTTCCTGGTTGACAAGCTGAACCTGAAAGGGACGGAGCATGGGGGAGCGATCATCTCGCCGCATCATGGTAACATGATTTTGAATTACAATCAGGCGACCGCCGCGGATGTCATCTATCTGATTAATCTCATTACCGAGGCTGTCCATAAGGAATTCGGCTTTGTTCCGGAGCCGGAAATTGTGCTGGTTGAAGAGAAGGACAAAAATTCTCTGTAAAGGAATTGGAATAAGTAGATTTTAACGCTATAATCAGATAGGTGAGCCTCTTTTATCGAGGTGGAAGAGGAATATGAATAGAATGAAAGGAGCAGTATACATGGCAAAAACATTGATCTTTGGTCACAAAAATCCGGATACGGATACGATTTGTTCTGCGATTGCTTATGCGGATCTGAAAAATCAACTGGGTCTGTCCGCCGAGCCTGTACGTCTGGGCGAAGTAAATGGAGAGACGCGTTACGCACTGGATTATTTCAAGGTGGAAGCGCCGCGTCTGGTTGAAACGGTAGCGAATGAGGCGGAGGAAGTCATCCTGGTCGATCATAACGAGCGCCAGCAAAGCGCTAGCGATATCGATAAAGTGCGCGTGGTGGAGGTTATTGACCATCACCGGATCGCCAATTTTGAAACAAGCCAGCCGCTTTACTATCGTGCCGAGCCTGTCGGCTGCACAGCAACGATTCTGAACAAGCTGTACAAGGAGAAAGGCGTGGCCATTCGCAAGGAGATCGCCGGACTTATGCTATCCGCCATTATCTCGGACTCGCTGCTGTTCAAATCCCCGACCTGCACGGAGGAAGACGTTGCCGCTGCGCGCGAGCTTGCCGAAATCGCAGGCGTGGATGCGGAAAGCTATGGCCTGAGCATGCTCAAGGCCGGTGCGGATGTCAGCGACAAAACGATCGCCCAGCTGCTGTCGCTGGATGCAAAAGAATTCCAGATGGGAGAAGCGAAAGTGGAGATCGCCCAGGTGAACACGGTGGATACCAACGATGTGCTGTCCCGCCAAGCTGAGCTGGAAGATGCAATCCACACAATCATCGCCGACAAAAATCTCGATCTGTTTGTGTTTGTAGTAACCGACATCCTGAACAATGATTCCGTTGCGCTCGCGCTTGGAAAAGGGTCACAGGCGGTTGAGAAGGCCTACAATGTCACGTTGTCTGATAACAAGGCGCTTCTGAAAGGTGTCGTTTCCCGGAAATCCCAGATCGTCCCTGTACTTACGGAAGCTTTCACAAGCTAATCGCTTGCGAGCTGACCGGCCTCTTGCACAGAGGCCGGTCTTTTTTGCGTTTCAATATACAATCCCCCGCCCCCATTACGGCTGCTCCTGGACGAAGATTGAAATATTGTCATGTAAATTATAACAATCTGAAACCTTTATTCCGGAAATCAGATCATATAATAAGGATGCATATACTTATAAAAGGCGCGTTTGAGACGGCCAGCCTCCGGGTAATTTTTTCTGAAGGCAAAGCCTGCCCATATTAGACCTATCAATCACATCCCAACGTGAAGGAGCGACGACGGGAAATGAAAAAATCAGCATGGAGAATGGTGTTGTTCACTATCATTGTGCTCATGATGACAACCACCTCAGGAATGGCGTCAAGCAATAGCTATGAGCCTGTTCCGGAAGCTTCCAACCAGCAGGCGGTGTACATTCACTCCCTCGACATCCGGGATGGTCAGTTGTACCTTGATGTGGATCCGATCACCTGGTATGAAGGAGAGGAAGCGGACAAGGTGTTCCGCGAGCGGGTACAGGATCCTGAGATGACAGAAGCGCCGGACGGTTATTATATCGTGAACGATACCGAGGAGCATATAACACTGCCAGTGGATGAGCATGCGGAGATTCTGCTTCAAATTTATGATCGCACAGGCCAGTGGGAAGATGTGCAAATCGTCTGGAATGAGAAAGTAGCCCTGTCACGCTTTGGGGAGCTGTTCGCCAACGATGAGCTTGTAGATATGAAGTGGTTCCCGTATCACATCACCGTCAAGGACGGTGTGGTTGTCAAAGTGATCCAGCAGTACATTCCATAAAATAATCTGACACGCCATAACCATCAGCATAACAGAAAGCTGCCCGCGACCGGGACCGGCCACTGTCTGAAGGACAGGGAGGAGGTTCTCCGGATTTCGCGGGCAGCTTTTTCTAATGGTCGCGGCTTGTACGTATTCCGCGGTGCAATCAGGCACTGTGGTTTTCACCTTCGCCTCAGCGCGAACCGTAGCGCCATGCCTCCGGCATCAGCTGTGATGGCCGGCCGGGGGCTGCTTCGGGTACATCAGCTTGCCATGTACAAATTCGGTCACAAACTGGTTCAGCTTGGCGATGCGCTCGTCATATTTTTCCTTGGTGATCTTTCCGTCTTTCAGCTTCTGGTCCAGGCGCTGCGTAATGGATTTGACCTGGAAATCGATCACGTCCTGTACCGGCACGCCCTGCGCTTTGGCAATCTCGGCAAGGCTTTTGCCTGCCTGAAGCTGTTGTCTCAGCTGCTCCGGTGTCATCTTTAACAGCCTGGCAAGCTCGTTGCTGTCGGCCATCGCTTTGCCGTAGTGGTACGCCCGCGCATGCCATCCGCCTTTTGAATCAAGCAGCCGATCGGCTGCGGCGGAGTAATCCACCGTTTTTCCGGATGTGGATGGATGGGAAGCGGCGCGATCCTTCATGATTTCCATCACTTTTTCCTTGATTTGCTCACGGGGAATGCCCTGTTGCTTGGCGATTTCAGCCAGTGAAGAAGTTTTCAGCTTTTCTTTCAGCACCTGCGGTTCCAGCTTCACATAGTCAGCCAAGGCCCGGAACCATTTGCCATGCTTCCCTTCTGCATGCGGATGGCCCCCCGGCTGCTGTGACCGGACTGACGGCATTGTCTCTTTCGGATTCTGCGCAGACAGCGCTTCTGCAAATGCAGGAAGACAGCATCCGAGGGCAAGGATTAACAGCAAAGGCAGCAGCGCTGCCAGTTTCAGATTGTTCCTGTTCATATGTGTAACCACCTTTCTTGATGATGGGCTTTGGATTGGCCCATGGTTGTCCAGTATGCCAAGTTCATCTTTTAAAATAACCGTATCCCTGGAGAAAAATACATAAAATGGATCCCGATTTGCCGAGTTGTCATCCATGTGGCCGGGTTGAAAACGTTTAATATTTTCGGTTGACGAATGCATCATGTCGGCGTTATTATTTGTTTAAGTAAATGATGAATTGTTTTAATTAAATGTGTAAAAAAGAAAACGTGAGGAGAGAAGAAGCGATGAGTCATGAAATCACGATTAATACGGATGTAACGAGAGGGAAGATTAACCGCAATATTTATGGCCATTTCTCGGAGCATTTGGGACGCTGCATCTATGAAGGAATCTGGGTCGGAGAAGATTCGCCGATTCCGAATACCGAAGGGATCCGCAACGACGTTGTGGAAGCGCTTAAGAATTTAAATATCCCCGTATTGCGCTGGCCGGGCGGCTGTTTTGCCGACGAGTATCACTGGAAGGATGGCGTGGGACCGAGGTCGCAGCGCAAATCGATGATCAATACCCACTGGGGCGGCGTGGTGGAGAACAACCATTTCGGCACGCATGAATTCCTTCGCCTCTGCGAGTTGCTGGAATGCGAGCCTTACATATCCGGCAACGTGGGAAGCGGTACGGTTCAGGAGATGTCCGAATGGGTGGAGTACATGACCTTTGATGGGGTGTCTCCGATGGCGGACTGGCGCAAGGAGAACGGCCGGGAGCAGCCGTGGAAGCTGAAATATTTCGGGGTCGGCAACGAGAACTGGGGCTGCGGGGGTAACATGCGGCCAGAGTATTATGCGGATCTGTACAGACAATATCAGACCTACGTGCGGAATTATGGCGATAATACCATTTATAAAATTGCCTGCGGTCCGAACGTTGACGATTACCGCTGGATGGAAGTGGTCATGAGAGAGGCGCATCGCTTTATGGATGCGATCAGTCTGCATTACTATACCGTGCCTAGAGAATGGTCGGATAAGGGGGCGGCGACCGGATTCCCCGTTCAGGAATGGTTCCAGACGCTCAAGAAGGCGCTGTATATGGACGAGCTGATCACAAGACACTCCGCCATTATGGATCAGTATGATCCGGACAAGCGGGTCGGGTTGATCGTGGATGAATGGGGCACCTGGTATAATGTGGAGCCGGGAACGAACCCTGGATTTCTGTATCAGCAAAATACGATTCGCGATGCGCTGGTGGCCGGACTTACGCTCAATATCTTCCACGAGCATAATGACCGGGTGGTCATGGCCAATATCGCCCAGATTGTGAACGTGCTTCAATCGGTTATCTTGACGGAAGGGGAGAAGATGCTGCTGACCCCAACCTATCATGTGTTTGAAATGTATAAAGTGCACCAGGATGCCGAGCGTCTTGACACACACTACAGCGGTGGTGCCTATGAGATGGACGGAGAGTCGATTCCGCATGTATCGGTGTCGGCGTCCAGAACCGAAGACGGCAAAATCAACGTCAGCTTGTGCAACTTGAGCCACGCGTCGAAGGCGGAAGTGTCAGTGGCTCTGCGAGGCTTGAAGGGATCGCTGTCCAAAGTGAGCGGTCGTCAGCTGACAGCGGGAGCGCCGGATGCTCACAATACGTTTGAGGCGGCAGACAACGTCAAGCCGGCAGCCTTCACCGACTTCGAGGTTGAAGATCAGACGCTTCGCGCCAAGCTGGCCCCGATGTCGGTTACGGTGCTGGAGTTGAGCGCCGGGTAAAGGAGGGGGAAGCATGCGGCAGCAGGAATCCGGCTGCAAGGGCTGCAGGGAAGAGTACAAGGTAACGGAGGAACAGATCCAGCGTGTGCTGTCCTCCCCGATGTTCAGCGAAGAGCGCTGTGTGCCGAACGATCAATACGAGGCGCGTCTAAACGCCTGCTCCTCGTGCCCGAAGCTTCAAAGCGGGACCACCTGCACCCTGTGCGGCTGCATCGTGCAGATTACAGCGAAGCTGATTGAGAAGCGTTGCCCGTATCCCGGTCAGGACCGGTGGGCTGCAGCGACAGCCGCCGTCTAGCAGATCGAAAGCCTGCCTCCCAGATAATGGGGGCAGGCTTTCCTTATGTCTTTATGTGATGAATCAAATCAGCTGTTTGCGTGCTTTCAGATAACGGTACAGCACCATGCCAAAAACAGAGCAGAGCAGCGCGCACAGTCCGATGAAGCCATAGCCTGCTTGAAGGCCGCGCAGCAGGCCCAGCTCGGTGTCCTGCCCGAACAGCTGCTTGAAGCCATTCGTAATCGCTCCGATCAGATAGTTGCCGATGACGCTGCCGATGCCCATCATCGTCACCACGAAGGTGATGGCGGTGTCGCTCTCTCTAGGATAGCGTCTGGCAATCAGCGCCATCACCGTCGGATAGATCGGGGCAATCCCGATCCCTGCTGCCGCAAACAGAAAGGCATAGCTTTCGCCTCCGAAGATGGCGGCAAAGGTGCATACCCCCGTTAGACCGGACAAGATGATGATCGACAGAGTAAAGCCGATCCGGTCCGTGATCGGGCCGAGCAGCAGCCTCGCTGCGGAGAAGCACAGGAAGAACGCGGACAGCATGCCGGCTGCGGCCGAAGGCTCCCAGCGGTAGGACTTTTCGAGATAATTGACGAGCCAGCCTCCAACGGCCATCTCGGATACGACGCCAAAGGACAGAATAAGGACAATCAGCCACAGCGCCCGGTCCTTGACCAGCTGTTTCAGCGGAATTCGCTGCAAGCCTGTTGCATCATCCGGGGCATCGCTTGGAAACTTGCTCATGGCAGCCGGAATCATCGGAAGCACCGAGAGCATCAGCATGGCAAAATACATCCCTCGCCAGTCCAGCGTATGACCAGCTATCGTAACGGTCATCAGTCCCGTTGCAATCATCGGGGCGACCGTAGAGCTGATGCCGTAGAAGAAGTGGGATAAATTCATCATCGTGCCGGTATTTCTGACAAAGATGCGTGCTGACAGAATAGCGAGGCCGATTTCGAGCATCCCGTTGCCGATATACATCAGGAAGTAGGAAGCTGAAAACCAGGAATAACTATGGGCCCAAAAAATAAATATCCCGGATATCGCCATCGTGCCAAAAGCGAGCATGCTCACCCATTTAATCCCGATCTTGCGCGTCAAAATGGCCGTGAACGAGCAGGCGATCAGGTATCCGAGCGCATTGAGCGACAGCAAGGTGCCGATCTGCATTTCATTCAGATTGAAATCGAGCTGGATGCGTGGAATGGCCGGCCCCTTGATGTTCTCGGAGATGCCAAAAATAATAAATCCCAGAAAAATCGTAGCCAGATGCAGGATGTAGGTCCTGTTCAGCTTGCGCCTCGCAGGGCGGTTCGTTTGCTGCTCGGTGATCATCGCGGTTTCGTTCTCCTATCCGGTGGTATATACACGACTTATTAAACGTGTTTAGTAAGTATCTGTAGCAGATTACCACATCTGTTTGCACTTTAGCAATCTAAATTTTTTTGTGGCTGTACATCTGTTTTTTTCGGAAAAAGCAGTTGACTTAGCAAGGAGCGCATGAGAAAATGTACGCGCGTACATTATTTGCTGAAGGAATGATGAATTATTGCTAGCCGTAAAGAAGTTGCACAGATTGCCGGCGTATCGGAAGCTACCGTCTCACGTGTACTGAACGGGGTGGGCCCGATGAAGGAAGAGACGAGGCAGCGGGTGCTAGCTGCAGCGCGGCAGGTTGGCTATACGCCGAATGCCATCGCCCGGAGCTTTGCTACGCGCCGAAGCGGCCATCTCGGTGTTGTCATGCCGTACGTTCCGAAGGCCAGACTGTTCTCCGCCTATTATTTCTCCGAAATTTTAAGCGGAATCGGAAGCCGTGCACAGGCGAACAAGTATGATCTCCTGATGCTGTTTCGGGAGCCGGGCGGGACGATGGACTATATGAACTTGTTCCGGTCCCGTAAGGTGGATGCATGCATTATTCTCGGCGCGAAGGACGAGCTGGGCGAGCGGGAAGCGATACGCGAGCTGGATCAGGGGGGACATCCGTACTGTCTGATCAATCAGCGCTTTGACGGCGAGAACTTCCACGTGGTGGACGCCGATCATGCCGAAGGAGGCTACCGTGCCGTTCGCCATCTGCTGCAGGCCGGATATCGCCGAATTGCCTTCCTGAACGGACCGGACGTATATTCCAACAGCCGTGACCGACTGGCCGGATACCGCCGGGCGCTGGATGAAGCCGGCATTACGCCGGATGAGTCGCTGCTGTTCGAAGGCAATTTCAGCCGGAAGAGCGGCCACGCTGCGGCAGAGTTTATCGCTCCGCTTCTCCCGGGAATCGACGCGGTGTTCGCGGCGAATGACCGGATGGCCATCGGTCTGTCGCAAGGATTGCGCGCCCGAGGCGTCAAGCCGGAGCATATGCCAGCCCTGGTCGGCTATGATGATTCCGATTCGGCGGAGATGTCCGATCCTCCGCTGACCAGCGTGCGGGTTCCATTCTATCAGCTTGGCGAGCTTGCGGCATCGCATGTGCTTCGTTTGCTTGAGGAGCAAGGCGGTCCGGCAGATCGCCGGGAGCGGATGCACTTGCAGCTGCCGACCGAACTGGTTGTCCGTGCTTCTTCCCTGAATCGTACAATGTAAAGGAGGATATTCTCATGAAACAATTGCGAGTTGGAATGATCGGCTATAAATTTATGGGCAAGGCGCACAGTAACGCTTACCGCAGTGTGCCTATGTTTTTTCCGGATGCACTGAAGCCGGAGATGGTGGCCATCTGCGGCCGTAACGAAGCGGCGGTGCAGGAAGCGGCCACCCAGTTGGGCTGGAATGAAAGCGTTACCGATTGGAAAGCGCTGATCGCTCGTGATGACATCGACCTGATCGATATCAACGCGCCAAGCGATGCGCATAAGGAAATCGCAATTGCTGCAGCCAAGGCTGGAAAGCATATCTTCTGTGAGAAGCCGCTGGCACTCACGCTGTCGGATGCCCGGGAAATGCTCCAGGCAGCTGAGGAAGCCGGCATCGTGCATATGGTTGGCTTTAACTATAGATTTTCCCCGGCCGTAAAACTGGCCAAAAAGCTTATCGAGAGCGGCAGGCTCGGCAAGATCTATCATTTCCGCGGCTGGTTTTTGCAGGACTGGATTCTGGACCCGCAGTTCCCGCTCGTATGGCGGCTTCAGAAGGATATTGCCGGCTCCGGCTCTCACGGCGATCTGGGGGCTCACATCATTGATATGGCCCACTATCTGGTCGGCGATATCGCGGAGGTGATCGGCATGAGCGAAACCTTCATCAAGGAGCGGCCGCTGGCCAGCGAGATGACGGGCCTGAGCGCCATAGGCAGCGCTGACGGTCCGAAAGGGCAGGTTACCGTTGATGATGCCACCTTGTTTCTGGCCCGCTTCGAGAATGGCGCGCTTGGAAGCTTCGAGGCGACCCGCTTTGCGGCTGGTCATCGCTGTACGAACTCCTTCGAAATTAACGGCAGTCTCGGCAGCATCAAGTTCGACTTTGAGCGCATGAACGAGCTGCAGGTGTATTTTACCAACGATGATGAGGATGTCCAGGGCTTCAGACGCGTTCTGGCTACGGACCCGGCCCATGATTACATGGATGCCTGGTGGCCGCCGGGCCATACGATCGGCTTTGAGCACACGTTCACGCACGAGGTGCTTGAACTGGCGAATGCTGTCGCCGAGGGGCGCCAGCCCGAGCCGAATTTCCGCGACGGCGTCAAGTGCCAGGCGGTGCTTGAAGCGGTGGATAAATCGATTGAGGAGCGGCGGTGGGTTCCGCTGTCCGAAATGTAACGGGATGAGGAGAGACTACACGCTGGAGAGAACAATAACAAAGGAGAGCTGACCAATGAAAAAAGCGCTGATCGTATGGGGAGGCTGGGACGGACATGAGCCCCGGCAAGTAGCGGACATTTTTGCATCGCTGCTGCGTGAGGAACAATTTGAGGTTGAGGTATCGGATACGCTGGATGCATTCAATGACGGGGAGAAGCTGCTCGGACTGGATCTGATTGTACCGGTATGGACGATGGGCGAGATCAGCCAGGATCAAGTGAACAACGTGTCGAACGCCGTGCAGCGCGGAACCGGACTGGCCGGCTGCCATGGCGGCATGTGCGATGCCTTCCGGAACAATGTGGACTGGCAGTTCATGACCGGGGGGCAATGGGTAGCGCATCCGGGCAATGACGGTGTCACATACAAGGTCGAAATCAAGCAAAGCTCTAGTCCGCTGGTGGATGGCATGGAGGATTTCAACGTCGTTTCCGAGCAGTATTATCTTCATGTCGATCCGGCGGTTGAGGTGCTGGCGACGACAAGATTTCCGGTAGCGCCCGGACCGCATATGCTGAATAAATCGGTGGATATGCCGGTTGTCTGGACGAAGCGCTGGGGCTTCGGACGAGTCTATTACAACTCGCTCGGGCATCATGCTGATATCGTGGATATGCCGCAGGTGAAGGAGCTGATGCGCCGCGGGCTGCTGTGGGCTGCCGAAGGCAAAGCGCTCGCCGCTGGCCGCGATGTGTCCCTGTTCACGCATGGTGAAGGTTATACCGGAATGGGAGACAGCCAGTAATCGACGGCAGAAGGAGACGAAACCAAGATGAAAAAAGTAAAAGTAGGCATCATCGGCTGCGGTAAAATCAGCGGCATCTATATGGAGAACTGCCATAAGTTCGACATTCTGGAGCTGTGGGCATGCGCCGATATCGACCGCGCCCGTGCGGAAGAGCAGGCTGCCAAGTACCAAATTCCGAACGTCTATACGACGGAGGAACTGCTGGCTGATCCGGAGATCGAGCTAGTGATCAATCTGACTATACCAGCCCAGCATGCCGCGATTAATCTGGCTGCGCTTGAGGCGGGCAAGCATGTGTATGTGGAGAAGCCGCTCGCTGTCACCCGGGAAGAAGGGCTTAAGGTGCTGGAGACGGCCAAGGCGAAAGGGCTGCTTGTCGGATGCGCACCGGAAACCTTTCTCGGCGCAGGCATTCAGACGGCATTGAAGCTGGTCAGAGAAGGGCGGATCGGCAAGCCGGTTGCCGCTACCGCCTTCATGATGAGCCGCGGGCATGAGCATTGGCATCCGGATCCGGAATTCTATTATGCCGCTGGCGGGGGGCCGATGTTTGATATGGGGCCATACTATCTTACCGCGCTTGTTCAGCTGCTGGGTCCCATCCGGAGTGTTGCCGGCATGACAGGGGCTGCCCTTGCTGAACGCACCATCACAAGCGAGAAGAAATACGGGCAGAAGGTGCCGGTAGACATTCCAACTCACGTGGCCGGGCTGCTGCAATTCCAGGAAGGTGCGATTGGCACCATCATTACGAGCTTCGATATTTTCGGTGACAGCGATCTTCCCCGGATCGAAATTTACGGCACGCAGGGCATATTGTCCGTTCCCGATCCGAACACCTTCGGCGGCCCGGTGTTATACCGGTTGACCGGGGAGTCGGAATGGACCGAGGAGCCGCTGCTGCCAGGATATAGCGAGAACACAAGAGGAATCGGCCCGGCCGACATGGCGTATGCGATTCGAAGCGGACGTGCGCACCGTGCCAGCGGCGAGCTCGCCTACCACGTACTGGAAGCGATGTGGGCCTTCCACGATTCATCAGACGAGGGCAAGTTCTATCAGATGCGCAGCACAAGCGACGCCCCGCGTCCGTTGCCTCTGGACTTGCCGGCGTATACGCTGGATTCATAAACCGGGATCAGAAGGCTGTCGGCTGCTGCACTGCATGGCCGGTGACCGAGCTGAATCGAAAGGAAACGTAATTGATCGATTCGCAGGAAGCTCTTTAGCGGTATATTCCGGGTCGTAATAACCATACTAACCTTGATCAGACCTGATGGAGGTAGAGACAACGATGAACAAACAACGTGCCCAGGAAATCGCCGCATCCCCGATTATGCACAATGTAACGCTGAGCGGGGTCCCTGTCTATATTCAGCATGTCGACGAACATACCGATACTGCCCGGGTTTATCCGCTCGATGATCCAGAGCATGAGCTGAACGTGTCTCTGGGACAGCTTATCGAAGAATAGCAATACGCATGTGCAGCACATCCATCCGCCCCGAAGTTCCGGGGCGGATTTTTACTATGTTGATTTCCCAGAAATCATAGGGGCAAGCGCGATCGGAAGTTCGCTCATTCCCCGGGAGCGGCATGCTTTGCTGGAGGCCAAGCACGGACGTTTGATATGAGCAGATTTGCCGAAGCTAAGCCTTCATTAATATGGTAAACTATTGTGAAATATAGATTAGGCGGGGATGAGGATGGAGATCAGACAAGCGGATATCCGTGATGCCGAAGGCATCGCCGTGGTTCATGTAGAGAGCTGGAGAACGACCTATAAAGGAATTGTGTCTGACGAGTATCTTCAGTCCTTATCAGCGGAGAAGCGGGTGGAGGGCTGGCGGCGCATGATGGCCAATCTGCGTGAGGATGAAGATGTGCTGGTCATTGCGGACGAGCATGGGAAGATCTATGGTTTTATGAGTTTCGGCATGGAGCGGGATAACAAACAGGCTGAGGACGGTGAGCTGTATGCCGTCTATTTACTGGAGGAAATCCAGGGGCAAGGCTGGGGAAGACAGCTGTTCAAGCGCATGGTTGATATTTTAAAGGCGAAAGGTTTCTCGACGCTGCTCGTCTGGGTGCTGGATGGCAACCCGGCGATTCAATTTTACCGTGCGATGGGCGGGGAAGTGACGAAGCAGAAGGAGATTGTCATCGGGGGCGAGACGCACCTCGAATATGCGCTCAGCTGGCCCCAAATTTAGAAAACCAATCTACAGCAGTTTGAAAGCCGGCTTTCCGAAAGGAGCGGGTTTTATCGAATGGAAGCACTGCGGATTTTTCACCGGCTGGTCAAATAGCTATGCCGCCTTCTCTTCTAGGGGAATATAATACATAAACTCTGGGGGAGGAGGAATCATCGTGCAGCAAATTCCGCTTTCGGCAGATTCATGCAGAGGGTATGTCGGCAAACATGTATGCGCAGTGCTCCAAGACGGAACAGAAGTCGTGGGCACGTTGCGCGGCGTACATGACAAAGGCCTGGAGATCGAATTTGTGAATCCGACAGCCTCGGTATTGTCTGCCAAAGGCAAACAGGGCGGCCCTTCTAAAAAATCCAAATCATCCAAAGGCAGCAAAGCAGCAACCTCGGCCTTCGGTCCGGGATATGGATATGGTTACGGAGGTTACTCGCCATACTGGGGTGGCGGCAACTTCTTGGCCTGGGAAGCCATCGCCTTATTGTTCCTTATTCCGTTTCTGTTCATCTAAGCCAAAGGTGCGAAGCAAGCAGGGCATCCGGAGGGTTCTCCGGCTGCCCTGTTTTTTGATTGACTCAAGAGAACTGCCAGCTTCATGGAAGGAATCACAAGAAGTCCGTCAGCCTGAATAGGTTGTATTCGAGGTATAGGTGCGCCGCATGAAAAGCGCAACAGGAATAAGCGCCACCAGGAAGCATAAAACCGCGGTTAATGGCAGAATGGCCCACTCGAATATGGACAATCCGAGCAGCGTCTGCCAGCCCATTGCGGCCAGACCAAGCAGGAACGAGATACCTGACAGATGAAGCATACGATGTCTTAACCGTCGATCATCTGCCGCTTTTCTCACGGATAGCCATGAGACCAAAGGCATGAACTGCAGCGCGTGGAATCCAATTCCGTGCAGCCAGATCATATTGCCGCCCGTCCCGATCTCACGTCCTTGATTCAATACAATCCCTATACCCGCAGCAAACGACAAGGTGATGGCAGCCATGGCATACCGAATCGCGATGGCCAACTCGGGATTCGCTTCATACACGCTGCGCTTGAAGTATTGAACCGCAGCCCAGAGGTAGAACAGGATGAGCAGAATAGCTACAACAGCAAAAACCGCCGCCATCGTGAGGTCAAAAACGCCGCTGCCTTGCGGAAAGCGGGGATTTACGCCCCGGAAATGCTGTACGGTCTCCACGAAATAGCTAAAGAGCGACAGCATAATATAGATGGATGTGAACACCATTTTCTTTCGTGAACTCATTCCCGAATACGGCATAATCATCGCTGTGGACAGCAAAAAAATGCCTAAAGCCGCATTGAACGAGAAGGCTTTGCCCACATCGCCGTAAGGGGCGACGGCCGCTCCGTTAACAAGGACCCACACGGCACATATGCCCGCCAGCAGCATGCCGAGCAGTCCGGTATAGATCAGCCATTGTTCCTGCTTCAATACATAGAATCGCATGTTCTTCCTCTCACCCTTCGCCTGATTTGATAACTTCACTTTAGCGTCGGCAAGCGCAGGGCTGAACGGTCTGAGGAATGAATATCGAAGGCGCTAAAGATGGATTTGAGCTCGTTCCAGAGACGGAGCAGCTACCCCGATCCCAGTCCAGGTTTATTCAAACAAACAAAAACGGAAGTTTTGAAATCGCTAACAATCAATTATTGAGTTTTGTAAATCTTTAAAAATACACCTATTCAAAAATAAACGGGCGTGATAAGATACAAACAAACAAAACAAATACGATGTTCTGATGCGGAGGGAGAGACAAACATGGTTCAGAATTTATGGGAACAATCGAAGGCGGCACTGGCCAGCGGAACACTTGAGCAACTTGTCTACCGGTCCAATCTGATCGGCGCCGACCGGCGGGTGTGCAACTGGGGCGGGGGCAACACGTCCAGCAAAACGACGATCAAGGATTTTCGCGGCAGAGAGGTTGAAGTGATGTATGTGAAGGGCAGCGGCTCGGATCTGGCATCGATGAAGGCGGCCAACTTCACGGCGCTCCGGCTCGAGGACATCCGGCCATTGCTGGAGCGCGAATCGATGACAGATGAAGAGATGGTTGCTTATTTGGGACACTGCATGGTGGATGCGAAGCATCCGCGGGCATCGATCGAGACGCTGCTGCATGCTTTTCTGCCGTTCCCGCATGTGGATCACACCCATCCCGATGCGATCATCAGCCTCTGCTGTGCTCATAACGGGCAGGAGCTGGCTGCGGAAATTTTCGGCGACCGGTTTGTCTGGGTCCCTTATGTTCGCCCCGGGTTTACGCTATCGAAGATGATTGCGGAAGGCGTCAGAAACCATCCGAAGGCGGAGCTTGTGCTTATGGAGAAGCACGGGCTGGTCACCTGGGGGGACACCTCGGAAGCATGTTATGCCAAGACGATTGATATCATTAATGAAGCCGAAAGCTTTATCGCCGCCAGAAGCGAGGGCAAGGAGCCGTTCGGCGGACGGGTGGTCGAGGCGCTGCCGGCAGAGATCCGCAGGTCGCTCGCAGCCGAGATCATGCCGATCATCCGCGGCGCGGTTAGCGACAGCAAACGCATGATTCTGTCATTTGACGATGAGGCGGATGTGCTGGAATTTGTATGCGGCCGCGACGCTGCACAGCTATCCCAGGTTGGCGCAGCTTGCCCGGATCACCTGGTACATACGAAGATGACACCGCTTTTCATTGAGTGGACACCGGATCCGGAGGATAAGGCAGGACTTCGCCAGAAGCTGATCGAAGGCATACAGAATTACAAAAGCAACTACGAAGCCTACTTCCAGCGCAACCGGCATGAAGGCGACGTCATGTTTGAAGCCGCTCCGCGCGTCATTCTTATTCCTGGTATCGGCATGGTCAACACCGGGAAGAGCTGGGCGATGTCCAAAGTCAGCGGGGCGCTCTATCATCGGGCAATTGCTGTGATGCGGGGAGCGACGGCACTCGGGCAGTTTGTCTCGCTCAGCGAGAACGAATCCTACAATGTGGAATACTGGCCGCTTGAGCTGTATAAGCTGACGCTGGCTCCGGCCGAAGCGGAATTCTCGCGGCAGGTTGCCTTCATTACAGGCGGCGCAGGGGGGATTGGCAGCGCTACCGCCCGCCGGCTGGTGGCGGAGGGCGCCCATGTCGTGCTCGCTGATCTGAACGCGGAAGGGGCCCGAAAGGTCGCCGAGGAGATTAACGAGCAGTTCGGGGAGAACCGTGCGCTTGCCGTTGCCATGGATGTCACCGTTGAGGAAGCGGTGCAGGCGGCATACCGCGACAGCGTTCTTGCCTACGGCGGCATTGATATCGTGGTGAACAATGCCGGGCTTGCGACCTCCAGTCCGTTTGACGAAACGTCGCTTGAGGAATGGAATTTGAATATGAACGTGCTTGGCACCGGCTATTTCCTGGTGGCCAGAGAGGCGTTCAAACTGATGAAGCAGCAGGATATCGGCGGATGCATGGTGTTTGTCGGCTCGAAAAACTCCGTGTATGCAGGGAAGAACGCAGCGGCGTACAGCTCGGCCAAGGCGCTGGAGGCCCATCTGGCCCGCTGCATCGCTGCCGAAGGCGGGGAATACGGCATCCGGGTGAACACGGTGCTGCCTGATGCGATTCTTCAAGGATCGGCGATCTGGAATTCCGGTTGGCGCAATGAAAGAGCCGCCGCATACGGCATTGAGCCGGATGAGCTGGAGGAATATTACCGCAAGCGGACAACGCTTCAGGTCAACATTTATCCGCATGATATCGCTGAAGGGATTGCGTTTTTTGCATCGGCGAGGTCTGCCAAAACGACGGGCTGCCTGCTGACGATTGACGGCGGGGTTCCAGCCGCGTTTACAAGGTAAAGGCGGGCCAGCGGCAGCAGCAGGAATACTCGGCCTGGCCGCGAGTTTAATACATGTCATTATATGGCAAGGAGGCAAAGGGGAATGCGTGAGGATATTGTACGCAATTATGAAGCCGCCAAGGAGCTGTACGGCAAGTATGACATCGATGTAGATCAGGCTCTGCAAGCGCTGGAACACATTAAAATCTCCATCCATTGCTGGCAAGGGGACGATGTGCGGGGCTTCCTGTTTCAAGATCAGGAGCTGTCCGGCGGCATTTCGGTGACCGGGGAATACCCCGGCGCCGCACGGACGCCGGCGGAGCTACGTCAGGACCTGGAGAAGGCGCTGTCGCTCATTCCGGGCAAGCATAAAGTGAATTTGCATGCGATCTATGCCGACACGGAGGAGAAGGTTGATCTGGATGAGCTTGCACCGAGGCACTTTCAGACCTGGGTGGACTGGGCGAAGCAGCAGGGGATCGGGCTTGATTTCAATCCGACCTGCTTCTCCCATGACAAGTCCAAGGACGGCTTCACGCTCAGCCACCCGGATCCCGACATACGCCGCTTCTGGATTGACCACTGCAAAGCAGCGCGCAAGATCGGCGCTTATTTTGGAGAACAGCTGGGACAGACGTGCGTCACCAACATCTGGATTCCGGACGGCTACAAGGATGTGCCGGTAGACCGGCTGGCGCCAAGACAACGGCTGAAGGAAGCGCTGGATGACATATTCTCCGAACCGCTCGATTCGGCAATCCATCTGGATGCGGTCGAGAGCAAGCTGTTTGGCATCGGA
Organism: Paenibacillus sp. 7541; assembly: GCF_002276395.1. NCBI lineage: Bacteria > Bacillati > Bacillota > Bacilli > Caryophanales > Paenibacillaceae > Paenibacillus > Paenibacillus sp. 7541. The sequence continues at coordinate 99,025 of NZ_NQLZ01000029.1, forward strand.
TCGGAGGCGTATGTCGTCGGTTCCCATGAATTTTACATGGGCTACGGGATACAGAACAACAAGCTGATCTGTCTGGATGCCGGACATTTTCACCCGACGGAAGGCATCGCAGGCAAGCTATCGGCCCTGTCACTGTTCACCGAAGGCATTCTTCTTCATGTGAGCAGACCGATGCGCTGGGATAGCGACCATGTTGTGACGATGGATGATGAGCTGATCGAGATCGGTCGGGAGCTGGTGCGAAATGGGCTGCTGGAGAAAACGTTCATCGGTCTTGATTTCTTTGATGGCAGCATCAATCGGGTCGCCGCCTGGGTCATCGGGACGCGCAACACAATCAAGGCGCTGCTGCGGGCGCTGCTGGAGCCGACTGAGGCGCTCAGACAGGCCGAGCGCAAGGGCGATTATACAACGCGCCTGGCGCTGCTGGAGGAATTCAAGTCCTATCCGTTCGGAGCGGTATGGGATTACTACTGTGCGAAGATGGGCGTGCCGGTCAGGGAGCAGTGGCTGGAGGAAGTGAAGGCTTATGAGCAGCAGGTGCTGGTTCAGCGCGGACATCTTGAAGCTGAGCCTTCGGCTTTCGGCCTGAATGTTGGCCAATAAGGTGACTTGAGATCCAAGATCGACTCATGAAATGGAAGGAGGTTGTCTGCACTTGAGCGTGCTTGCATTTGATCTCGGGGCCAGCAGCGGTAGAGCGCTGATCGGCCAGTTGAAAGACCGAACGATCCGGGTGGAGGAGATTCACCGATTTCCGAACGAGCCGGTGCAGATTGGCGGCAGGCTGCACTGGGACATCCTGCGTTTATTCCATGAGCTGAAGCAGGGACTGCTCCGGACCAAAGCTTCGGGCATACAGGTGGAAAGCCTAGGGATCGACTCTTGGGCTGTCGATTTCGGTCTGCTCGACCAGCGGGGCGAGCTGATGGCCAATCCGTATCATTATCGTGATTCGCATACCGACGGTGTGATGGAAAAGGTGTTTGAGACTGTGCCGGCGCAAGCGATTTTTGCCAAGACGGGCATTCAATTTCTGTCGTTCAATACGATTTACCAGCTTGCGGCGATCCGCCAATCCAGACCTTATCTGTTGCAGGAGGCCAGCCGCCTGCTCATGATTCCTGATCTGCTGCGTTACTGGCTGACCGGCGAGATGGCCAATGAGTTTACGAATGCAACCACGACCCAGCTGTTCAATCCTTCGCTGCAGCGCTGGGACCCGGAGCTGCTCAACAGCCTGCATCTCCCGTCTCACCTGTTCGAGCAGGTTGTCCATCCAGGCACGGAGACGGGCGCTTTAAGAGCAGCCATCACTGGGGAGCTTGGCCTGCCGAAGATGAAGGTATATACCGTTGCCGAACATGATACCGCTTCCGCGGTTGTGGCGGTGCCGGCCCTGGAGCGGTCCTTTGCTTATCTGAGCTGCGGAACCTGGTCGCTGATGGGTACGGAGGTGGCGCAGCCGGTCATTCATGATCGTGCACGCGAGCTGAATTTTACGAACGAAGGCGGGGCATACGGCACGTACAGGCTGCTCAAGAACATTATGGGGCTGTGGATTTTGCAGGAATGTCAGCGGACGTGGCAGCGTCAGGGATTATTGTATTCCTATCCGGAATTGGTTATGATGTCGGAAGCGGAACCGGCGTTCTCCTGTTTCATCAACCCGGATGATCCGCTGTTTCTGCCTGCCGGCGATATGCCGCAGCGCATTGCAGCTTATGCCCGCCGGACCGGGCAGCAGGTGCCGCAAAGCCCTGGCGCAATCGTGCGCTGCATTATGGAAAGCCTTGCGCTGCAGTATCGGCATGTGCTGGAATGTACCGAGGAGCTGTCGAATCAGCGCTTCAGCGGTCTGCACATGGTAGGCGGCGGCATTCATAACGAGACACTGTGTCAGTGGACGGCGAGTGCAATCGGCAAGCCGGTATGGGCCGGTCCGGCTGAGGGCAGCGCGATCGGCAATATGGCGGTTCAGTGGATCGCAAGCGGCGAGCTGTCGGACATATGGGACGCGAGGGCGCTTATACGCGATTCTTTTCCTGTCACCATATACGAGCCTGCCGACCGGGAAGCATGGGAGAACGCATTCGGACGATTTTGCCAAATCACGAAATCGACAACCTATATATAAAGTAAGAAGGATGAGGCGGTATCATGCTGGTTGCGGAACGATATGAAAAAATAGTGCAGTTGGTCAACGAGAGAGGAAGCATTCGCGTCTCGGAGCTAAGCCACATCTGCGGCGTGACCGAGGAGACGATTCGCCGCGATCTCGATCGGCTGGAGGAGGCCGGAAGGCTTCGCCGCTCCCACGGCGGGGCGGTCAGCGTGAAGGATCAGCCGGCGGCTCAGCGGTCCCAGCCGGAAATCCCGTATGCGGAACGCGAGATTATGAACGCTGAGGAGAAGCGGCGAATTGCGGAGGAGGCTGTGAAGCTGATTCAGCTGAATGAGCGCATATTGCTGGATGCAAGCTCCACGGCCTGGTATATGGCCCGGATCATTCCCGATGTGCCATTAACGGTGCTGACGAATTCGATTAAGGTGGCAGCGGAGCTTGGACCGAAGGAGAAGATACAGGTCATTTCCACCGGCGGCATTCTTGCCGGTCGCTCCATGTCCTTTGTAGGGCCGCTGGCCGAGCGCTCGCTGGATGCTTATTATGTAGACAAGGCGTTTATCTCGTCCAAGGGCGTGCATATCGAGCGCGGACTTAGCGAATCCAATGAACTTCAGGCCAGAATCAAGCAGCGGATGATCGGCATGGCTGACGAGGTGATTGTGCTGGCCGATGCCAGCAAATTCGGGCTGCAGGCGTTCACCCAGGTCGCAGATCTGTCGCAGGTGCACCGAATCATTACAGACCGGAGACTGGCTGAAGCGGAGGCCGATTCATACCGAGAGCTCGGCATTATCGTTCAGTCCGTATAACTAGCGATCCCCCGGCATTGATCCTGGGGCTTTCATTATCTATTCCAAGATCTATTCCAAGTTCAAGATGAATACCAACATTCCAATTCTGAAACGGGGGGATCCGCAGTGAAAATATCCCTGTTCGTCACTTGTCTAAGCGATGTTTTGTTTCCGCAGGTGGCGGAAGCGATGGCCAGATTGCTGGCCAGGCACGGTGTGAAGCTGGAGTTTCCGGAGGTCCAAACCTGCTGCGGGCAGCCGGCCTACAACAGCGGCTATTGGGAAGAGTCCCGCCAGAGCGCTCGCACGATCCTCGACGCCTTCGAGGACAGTGATTTTGTGATCGCGCCGTCCGGCTCATGTACACATATGATCCACCAGTATCCCGGCTTGTTTCGTGAGGACCCTGTCTATTGGGCCAAAGCGAAAGCGCTTCACCATAAAACCTATGAATTCACACAGTTTATGGTCCAGGTGCTGGGCGTCACGGATCTCGGCGCTCAATTTCCTCATAAAGTGACGTATCACCCTTCCTGCCACGGCAGCCGCCTGCTCGGTGTAAAGGAAGAGCCGATGGCGCTTCTCGGTAGTGTGAGGGGGCTTGAGCTGGTGCCGCTGCCGTATGGGGAAGATTGCTGCGGCTTCGGCGGGACATTTGCTATCAAAATGGCCGATATATCCGGAGCCATGGTGACGGAAAAAAGCGATCATGTGCTGGAGACGGAGGCGGAGGTGCTCGTGGGGCTCGACATGGCATGCCTGATGAACATCGCCGGCAATCTGCGCCACAGAGGGGAACAGGTGCGGGTCATGCACCTGGCAGAGCTGCTGTATGAGGGGGTGAGCCATACATGAGCAGAGCGGATGCAGGAGCTCAAACGGTCAAGGAGCGAGCCGGGCTGGCGCTGAACAACGAGTTTCTGCGCAGTGCGGTCCGCTTCACGACCGAGCGGCTTCGAAACGGCAAACAGGCGGCAACGGCGGAGCATGGCAACTGGGATGACTGGCGGGAGCGCGGGCGGCAAATCCGGCTGCATACGATCGCACATCTGGATTATTATTTGAACGAGTTTGCCGAGAATGCAAGAGCGAACGGGGCGTTTGTGCATTTTGCCGAGACGGCGGCGGAGGCGGTAGATATCGCGCTGACCATTGCCAAGCATAAGGCTGCCTCCTCGGTCGTCAAATCCAAGTCGATGGTGTCCGAGGAGCTTCATCTCAATCAGGCGCTTGAAGCCATTGGGGTGGAGGCCGTGGAGACGGATCTTGGTGAATATATTATTCAGCTTGCGAAGGAGACGCCTTCGCATATCATTATTCCGGCGATTCATAAGAACCGGTTTCAGATTGCCGAGCTGCTATCCAAGGAGGCAGGGGAGACGCTGCCGCCCGATACCGCGATTCTGGCCGGATTCGTCCGGATGAAGCTGCGCGAGAAGTTTCTGGAAGCGGATATCGGCATGACCGGCTGCAACTTTGGCATTGCGGAGACGGGATCGATGGTGCTGTTCGAGAACGAAGGGAACGCGCGAATGGTTACGACCGTCCCGAAGACGCAGATTACGCTGATGGGGATGGAGCGGCTGATTCCATCCTGGGCGGATCTGGAGGTGATGGCTACGCTTCTGCCCCGGTCGGCAACAGGCCAGAAGCTGACCGTCTACATGTCCGGAATTACCGGACCGCGCCGGAGCGAAGATGCAGACGGGCCGGACGAACAGCATATCATCATTATCGACAACGGCCGTTCGCTGCAGCTTGGCGATCCCGAATTCCAGGAGCTGCTGAACTGCATACGCTGCGGCGCATGCCTGAACGCATGCCCTGTGTATCGCCATATCGGCGGCCATGCTTATGGCGGAACCTACAGCGGCCCGATCGGAGCCGTGCTCACCCCGGCCTTGAAGGGCAACGTAGCCGAATGGGATGACATTGCGAATGCCTCCAGCCTTTGCGGGGCCTGCTATGAAGCCTGTCCGGTCAAGATCCCCCTGCATGATATGCTGGTCTACCTGCGGCGAAGAAAGAATGAGGCAGGAAGAGGCGACAAGCTGGAGACGGCCGGGATGAAAGGCTTTGCGGCTGTGATGGGCAGCAGCGGCAGGTACCGCAGTGCGGTGTCGGCCCTGAAGCTTGGGCAGCGGCTGGTGGTCCGAAATGGAGAGATTCGCACCAGAATCGGCCCGTTAAAGGGCTGGAACAAATACCGGGTGACGCCGGCACTGCCGAAGCAAAGCTTCCGTGACCGGTGGGGAACGGTGGAGGCGGAGCTTCGCCGCGATGTGAAGGAAATGGCGCCTGAGACGGAAGCGAAGCTGCAAGCCTTGATCAGGCAGCGCAGGAACGGAGGGGATGAGCATGACGGCTAAACCGGGCGGGAACCCTATTGCAGCTGCGGCGCAATGGGCGGATCAGCTGGCAGAGCTGGAAGCCGCATCGCGCCGGAAGCGGGAGAAATTCATGAACGGCATCGCTGACCGGCTGGGCAGGGAGCGGATTCGTCAGCGGCCGGAGCATCCGTACCGGGGCGCACCGGAGGAATGGGGGCGCTTCGAATGGTCCGGGGAGGAGCGCATCCGCCAGTTCACCGCCAATTTCGAGATGGCAGGAGGCCATGTCGTTCACCTTGCCAATATGGAGCAGGCAGCAAGATTTATGGCCGACAAGTGTGCGGAAATGAGCGCCAAGACGCTGCTTAGGCAGCATGAACCGGCGCTGGAGCAGCTGGGCCTGGAACGGCTTCTGCCTGATTCGGAGATTCATGTTTGGAATACACATGAAGAGATGAATTGGCGAGCCATCGCTGCCAGGTCGGATATCGGGATTGTAATCGCCGACCATGCGGTGGCTTACACGGGCTCCTTGGTGGTGATGTCGTCGGAGCATAAGGGCAGAGCCGTCAGCCTGCTCCCGGCTGTGCTGATGGCTGTCATTCCGGTCGAGCGTCTGCGCACGCGCCTGGGAGAGGTGCTGGTCCGGCTGGATGAAGCGGGGCGGGAGCAGCTGCCCGCCGGCGTACATTTCATCTCCGGCCCGAGCCGCTCTGCCGATATCGAGAATGATCTTACCATCGGCGTTCATGGACCGGGCATTGTATATGCCATACTGGTGGATACGATAGAGCATTGACAGCCCGAAGGGGATTCCCCTTCGGGCCTTCTTACGCTTTCAGCAGGTATACTTCATCAAGGCTTCGATTTAGGCTTTCGCCCTTCCGCTAGCCGGTCCCACTGCTCAGAGGAAAGCTCGGACAGCTCGTTGAATTGCCCGGCTCCCTGGAGCCATTCGCCGCCATCGATCGTGATCACTTCACCATTGATATACGCGGCATAATCGGAGATGAGATAGGCGGCCAGATTGGCGAGCTCCTCCTGACTACCAAAGCGCCCGAGCGGGATATGCTTCACCATGCTCTCCACCAGCTCAGCTGTCGGTGTCAGGCGGGAGGCTGCCCCTTCCGTCGGGAAAGAGCCGGGAGCGATGGCGACCTGGCGAATGCCATAGCGGGCCCATTCGACGGCCAGCGAACGGGTCAATGCCACCACTCCAGCCTTGGCTGCAGCGGAAGGCACGACATAAGCGGAACCGGTGGAGGCATAGGTGGTCACGATGTTCAGCATCGTCCCGCCGCGCCCTTGCTCGATCCATCGTTTCCCAACCTCAAGCGTCGCATAGAAGGTGCCGTGCAGCACGATGTTCAGCACAGCATCCACTGCGCGCGGGGACAGGCGCTCCGTCGGGCTGATGAAATTGCCGGCTGCATTGTTGACCAGCACATCGATCCCGCCGTAATGCTGCTCTGCAGCTTCAACGAGCTCGCTGATTTGCGCGGGGTCACGGACGTCGCATATATCGTAGAACACCTCGCAGCCTTGCGCCCGCAGCGCATCTGCAGTTTCGGCCAGCACCTCCTTGCGCCGGCCGCATATGGCCAGTCTTGCGCCAAGCTGGGCAAATCGTTCCCCCATCGCCCGGCCGAGCCCGGTAGCCCCGCCGGTGATCAGAATGCTTTTGTCCTGCAGCAAATCCTCGCTGAAAGGTATCATTGTCCATCCTCTCCCATACGTTAATATGAACGGTCAAGCTTCTGATCCTTCGTCTTCTTTCGCGCAAAACATGCAAGCGTTTACTTTTTTTAGATTAACATGGATTGATATTCCAGTCACCCTATAGTTTGAGGGTTGTTTCAAGGACGGTGCTTCCGGTTAGGGTTTTAGTAAAGTTTGTTTAAAACGGAACCGACTCGTAAACGCTACAACCTATATCCCTAATGATTGTTTAATTACAGCAGGAGAGAGGGGCCCACAATGAATCTGAAGCTATTGACGGATCGGCTGCTTCTGAAAACGGTATACGGACCGGTATCACGGGAAATTACGAATCTGGACACGGATTCCCGCAATATTCGCCCTGGCGGGCTCTTCATCTGCATCCCCGGGTATCAGGTGGACGGGCATGATTATGCCGAGAACGCTATACATAACGGAGCGGCAGCCATCGTGGCCCAGCGGCCGATAGCTGTTCATCCGGGAGTTACGGTCATCCTCGTGCCGGATACGCGGCGGGTGCTGCCTATTTTGGCTAATGCCTTTTACGGCAATCCGTCTGGCAAACTGCGTCTGATCGGCATTACGGGGACGAACGGCAAGACAACAACGGCGCATATGGTTGAACATATCCTGAATGAGTCTGGCGTTCGTACAGGGATGGTCGGCACGCTGTATATGAGGTTTGGCGATGAAATGGAGAAGACCGTCAACACGACACCGGATGTGATCCAGCTCCAGCGCTATATGCACTCCGTTGCCGAGAAGGGCGGCGAGTGCGTCGTGCTGGAGGTTTCCTCCCACGGTCTTGATATGGGGCGGGTAAGAGGCTGCGACTTCCAGACGGTCGTGTTTACGAATCTGTCGCATGATCACCTCGATTTTCACCACACGATGGACAATTACCGCAACGCCAAAGAGCTGCTCTTCTCCCAGCTTGGAAACAGCGAGCGTGACCTGATGAAAAAGGCGGTGCTGAATGCAGATGATGAAGCATCCCGCTATTATGCGAAGCGCACCTCTGCGCAGCCCATTACTTACGGCATTTGGAACAGCGCTGATATCATGGCGGAAGCGATCCGCTCTACCCCGGCAGGCATGGCCTTCAAGCTGGTGACGCCCTGGGGGAGCCGGCCGGTTATGCTCCCGGTTCCGGGCGAGCATAACGTCTATAATGCGATGGCCGCTGCTGCTGCCTGCCTGGCTGACGGCGTTTCGCTGGATGCGGTTCACTCGGCTCTGGAGCGTTTTCCCGGTGTTCCGGGACGATTTCAGGAGGTCGATACAGGCAAAAGCTTCGGGGTGGTGGTCGACTATGCCCATAATCCCGACGGCCTGAAGGCCGTACTGCAGTCGGCGCGGCAGATTACCCAAGGGAAGCTGATCTGCGTTCTTGGCTGCCGGGGGGAGAGGGACCGCCGGAAACGGCCGGTCATGGCCCGAATAGCCTGTGCATATTCCGATTATGTGATCTTCACTTCGGACAATGCCTACAATGAAGATCCCGAGCGAATTTTGGCCGAGATGATGAGCGGGCTGAACGAGCAGGCGTATCAGAATTGGCAGGTCATTCCAGATCGTAAAGAGGCGATCCGCCGGGCGGTTGAGCTGGCCGGGGACCACGACAGAGTCATCATTACCGGAAGAGGCCATGAGACGAGCCTTGTGAAAGGCAATGAGGTGGACGTGTTCACAGACGAGGAGGCTGTGATACACTCACTACAAAGCTTCCATAGCGGGGCTGAAATGTCATCTTCCGAGAAACCTTTTCATTAGAAAGGAGTGCATTGTAATGCCAAGTCGATTCCGCATGATAGGAGGACTCCTGCTGTCGGCAGCGCTGATCATCTCCGCCTGCGGTACGGAGGGTCCTTCACCTGCGCCAGGTCAGCGGGAATCCGGGGAGCAGCCGGTACCCGAGCAGCCCGCTCCGGCGCAGCCTGAGCCGTCGGGGGAGTACACCGTGCTGGCACAGAATCTGCGGACGCCCTGGGCGATGGATTTCCATGAGGAGACGGTCTATATCAGCGAGCGGGGAGGCCATATCGTGGAGCTGCACGACGGGAATATGAAGCGGCTGCCTGTGCAGACGGCTCTGCCTGTAACCGAGGTCGGGGAAGGCGGATTTCTCGGGCTCGTGCTGTCACCCGATTATGGCGACACGAAGCAGGCTTACGCCTATCACACGTATGAGCAGGACGGCGCGATTCTGAATCGGGTGATTCTGCTTGAGCAGCAGGAGGAGCAGTGGGCTGAAGTGGATGCATTGATTGAACGCATTCCTGGGTCGCGGATCCACAATGGCGGAAGAATGGCGCTTGGGCCGGATAATCATCTGTACATCGCAACAGGGGATGCCGGTGACGGCGCATTGTCCCAGGATGAAGCGAATCTGGCCGGAAAAATACTGCGCATGTCATTATCCGGGGAAATCCCGGCCGATAATCCGCTGCCGGATTCTTACGTATATTCTTTAGGCCACCGGAACCCGCAGGGGCTAGCCTGGAATGCGGAGGGCGAACTGTTCAGCACCGAGCATGGCCCGTCCGGCAATCCTGGCGGCCATGATGAAATTAACCAGATCATGCCTGGCGCGAACTATGGCTGGCCGGATGTGATCGGTGATGAAGCGATGGAGGGAACGATTCCGCCTCTGTATCATACCGGGGAGACGGCGATTGCCCCCTCTGGCGCTGCTTTTGACGAGCAAGGCTTGCTGGTAGCCAGCTTGCGGGGGCAGACGCTGTACCGGTTCGATCCGGAGGGCGGCGAGCTTGAGGTCGTTCTCGATCAGGAAGGCCGTCTGCGGGATGTGAAGGTTCAGGACGGGCGTGTATATGTCCTAACGAACAATACAGACGGTCGAGGCGTGCCGGGGGAAGCGGATGACAGATTGCTGCTTCTGCCTTAACGAAGGTGGTGGGGGTGTCCGGAGCCGCCCGGCGCTCGGCTGCATGCCATCCCTTGCCCAAAAGGCGCATACCGAAAAGCCCTGCCTATCGTATAGGCAGGGCTTATTCGTGGCATAACTGAAGTTATGCATGCTGGTTGGATTTTTGGCGTATGAGGTATGTGCATTTATTGTCGCCTTTGGCCAGACACTCGGTTCGGTCAACATCGGCGCCAAGCAGGCTCTGGAACAGCTCCAGCTCGCACCGGCACGCATGCTGGTACCGGTTGGCCACTTGGGAGATCGGACAATTGAGCTCCTCGATGACATATTCTTCATCGCTCAATTTCTTGTACTCGACCATATAACCGTTATCGTTCTGGATTTGGGCCAGAGCGGATACCCGTTCCTCCAGCTCTTCGCTGCTGACGGAATCGGCATATTTTTTGCGGAGTGAATCCTTTCGTTTATCGAACAGCAGCGAGATCATCTCGTCGCCGGCTTCCTGCTCCAGTTCAGTCAGAAGATCGAGGGCGAGCGCGTGATAGTTCCGGGGGAAGAAGTCCTCCGCTGCTTGTGTCAGGCTGTATAGGGAGACGGGTCTGCCCATCGGCTGCTTGACGATCCGGGCTTCGATATAGCCTTCGTTCTTCAGGCTCTCGAGATGCCGGCGCACCGCCATGCCTGTTATGCCCAGCCGTTCTGTAATATCCTTGGTGCTGAGTTCGCCGTCAACCTTCAACATTTGCATAATATATTCTCTTGTGCTGTAACCTGCTTCCCGTTCCATGTAATCACCACCTTCAATCTGGCTGAACAGATCCATATAGACGTATATAAGAACTGGTTCGTAAGTTTGTTTGTAGAGGGAAGGCAATATCCTGTGCCATCAGCCACTTTGCATGAATTGATGAGACAAGCTGTCATAAACTAGCGCCTATTTATATATTGTAGTATAAAAACTGCTTCAGGGACAGAGGAAGCTGGAGGAATACCTGTCTAACCACCGCTGGACATTCGATTATAGCGGAGAGAATGAGGGAGGGGTGATCAGATGTATGTGATCGGTGCGGCCTGCATTGATGAAAAGGCAGGAGAATGTGTGGATGTATGTCCGGTGGACTGTATCGAGGAAGGAGACGACCAGTTCTATATCGATACGGATATTTGCATATCTTGCGGAGCCTGTGAAGCCGCTTGTCCCGTTGCGGCGATTTTCTACTATGAAGAGTTGCCGGAAGACCAGAAACATTATTTCGACAAGGCGGTTCATTATTACAGCAGCAAGTAGCGATCGTTAGCCGCAAAGCGGAGATACAGGATAATGAGAGCAAAGAGACACGATGAGGACAGATGTCCATGAGTGAAAGAATCCTTCGTCTGATGATGGAGGATTCTTTTATTTTTTTGAGGGGGCGTTCCATACTGGGGTAGGTGTGTGCTTTTTATAACATGGTGAAAATAATTCAAATTGATGATGATAGGTATATGTTAAATTATAAAGCATCATTCCGAGTTGATCTGTCGATCAATGACAGTTTTAAAAACAACCGGGCTTCATTAAAGCGCTTCATTTGACAGATTGAAAAAATAGGCTGCAGTGAAGTGTCATCTATATTGACACTCTTTTGGAGGGGGCTTAGTATTAATGTCATTGGAGAATAAATAGAGAGAAAGCGACATGTTTTTTTTCCAAAGTAGTGATCGTTTCTATGGCTTGATGGGAGTGCAGATGATGTAAGGCTCTATGGACGAAATGAATTAGGGGATGTCATGATGAAGAAGCTTGATCAAGACGATATGAAGCGGCAAAACAGGTCAACGGTTTTCCAAATCATCAAGCAGCATCAGCCGATCTCCAGAGCAGCAATCGCCAAGCAGACAGGAATGAGCCCGACCACGGTAAGCCGAATTATTGCGGAATTTTCCGATGAAGGCTATGTGGTGGATATGGAGGAGCAGGCGTCGGCCGGACGGGGAAGAAAGTCCACGCTCATCCGGCTACGCGAACATTCCGTGCTGTCGGTAGGGGTCCAGATTGATCGCGAATTCGGCATGCTGGCCATCGTCGATGTCCAGGGCAATGTCATGACAAGCACCAGCTTTGCCAGAGAACCGGGAGAAGCTGCCGAAACGACGGCCCGCCGCATCGGCGGGAAGCTGACGGAGCTCGTGGAGGGGAGCGGCATGGACCGCTGCCGTCTCGTTGGCCTCGGAATCGGGGTTCCAGGCATCGTCAATGTGGAGGACGGCACGGTGCGGTTGTCGGTGCAGCTTGGCTGGAGAGAGGTCGGGCTTGCCGGGATGATCACCGAGACAACCGGTCTTCCGGTTGTCGTGGATAATGAGCTGAAGCTGAAGGGGCTGGCGGAGCAGCTGAGAGGCGCGGCGCAAGGATCGAGCCGGACCGTGCTGCTCGGATTTGGCCATGGCGTAGGCTCGGCCTTGATTCGCCGAGGAGAAATTTATCGCGGTGCCACGAACAGCGCGGGAGAGATCGCGCATATGATGATGAATCCGCAGGGAATGATGTGTGATTGTGGCAATGTAGGCTGCCTGCAGACGTTCATCACCATACCTTCGTTGCTGTCGGAAGCGCGAAAGATGGAGCCGATCGACACATTTGGAGAGCTGTTTGAGCAGTGGCAGAGCGGGAAACGCTGGGCTTCTTTTTTGCTGGAACAGGCACTGGTTTATATGGCGATGACGGTGAACAATGTGGTCAGCATGTATAATCCGGATCGGGTGATCGTGAGCGGAGAGATGATTGATCCATATCCGGAAATTTATGAGGCTTTGGTTGATCTTTGCCGTACAAAATATATCTGGGAGCCCCTTCGCGGCACCTTTTCCATCTCGCGCTCCGATCTTGCTCGGCATGGCGTGCTGATTGGCTCAGGATTGGTCGCCCAGAATGTCTATTTTCAATTAAATTAAGCACAGGTAGCAGGAGGAATGCGACATGGGATTTGTTCCATTAGTAGAGGAGTATCGCGGTGAGGCGCTGGAAAATGTGCACTATGGCGCGATCAGTGTGGTTGATGAGAATGGAAAGGTGCTGTACGCTGCGGGCGATCCGCATCACCAGACATTTCTGAGATCGGCGGCGAAGCCGTTTCAAGCCATCCCGGTGCTGAAGAGACGGGTGGATGAATTGTACGGGTTGTCTGGCAAGGAGACCGCCTTGTTTGCGGCTTCCCATCGAGGCGAAACCTTCCATATTGAAGCGTTGGAGTCGATTCTGCGCAAGACGGGGATCGTGGAAGAGAATCTGTACTGCGGCCCTGCATATCCGCTTAATGAGGCGGCGCGGGCCGAGCGGCTTCGGGCTCACGAGTCGAAACGGCGCATCTTCCATAATTGCTCGGGCAAGCACAGTGGACTGATCGCATTGTGCAAGCACATGGGATGGGATGAAGAGACCTACTACATGCCGGATCATCCGCTGCAGAAGGAAATTGTGGCAACCCTGGCGGCCATAGCCGAGGTTCCCGAGTCGTCCATATCGCTCGGGGTGGATGGCTGCGGGCTGCCGATCTTCGCGATTCCGCTCGACAAAATTGCGTATGCTTATATGAAGCTGGCTTGTCCTGACCGGATTGAGGATGCGGAGATAGCGGCAGCGGCAGAAAAAATGGCCAGGCTGATGAACGAGTATCCGGATATGATTGCGGATACCCGCTTCGTATGCTCGGCTTTGCTTAAGGATCCGAATTTGACGGCCAAAGGCGGCGCAAAGGGGGTATACGGCATCGGTCTTCGCCGTGAGCGCATCGGGATTTCGCTCAAGGTGTCTGATGGATCAGAGCAGGTGTGGCCTTGTATCATCGGCTCCATTCTGGAGCGGCTCGGGTATGCCAACCAAGCGACGATCGACCGGCTGTACGAGGTTGTGCCTAACGAGATCTATAATGATGGGGGCACGCTTGTCGGCTATCGCCGGCCTGTTTATAAATGGAATGCGAAATGATCACCGAGAAGGAGGACGCTCACGCAATGCGGATTACGATCGATGCCGGAAAGACGGTGGACACAGCAATTTATGCATTATACGAGGGGGATTCGCATCCTTTTCCCTTCAGTGAACTGAACAAGCGCCCCCATACCCTGACCTGGATTTATGCCCGTAACCCGGGGGAGCAGGATTGGCTGGCCGTCGGCATGGGGGAAGCCAGCCGTGCGACACGGGAACAGGTGCGCCGGACAGGCGCTGCCTGTGTCAGAGCGATGATGAAGGAGCAGCGTTCCGGCGCGGAGCTGATCCGATCCAGCGGCGGATCGGCGCATGAAGGCAAAGGCTTGTCCCCGGAAGAGGAGCTGCAGGCATGGGCGGAAGGCTGGCTCTATGGATTGTATCGATTCACGAAGCATCGCGGCCGGGAGGCGTATCAGCCGGAAGCAACCTTGAACTTGCGGTTGCAGGACTGGCCGGAACTGACAAGGGAGCAGATTCAAGACATCCTTCACAGGGCGGCCGTTCGGTCGGAGGGGACCCGGCTCGCGCGCGATCTTGTCAATGATTCGCCTGAGTCGCTGAACCCGGAAGCGTTTGTCGAGTTGGTATGCGGGCGCTGGAAGGAGCAGCCGGTGCAAATCCAGGTATACCGTGGCCAGGAACTGGCAGAGCGTCAGATGAACGGCCTGCTGGCCGTCGGGGCAGGCAGCAGGCATGACCCGGCTTTAATCGAAATTACATACCGTCATGCACCCGATCCGGACGAGCTGCCGATCGCCCTTGTCGGCAAAGGGATTACGTTCGACATGGGCGGCATGAACGTCAAGACAGGGCGAGACATCAGTGATGCCCGCATGGACATGGGGGGTGCGGCGGCAGTAATCGGGGCGATGGATATATTGATATCCAGCCGCGCCCGGGTGAACGCCGTCGCCCTCATTGCCGTGGCAGACAATCTGCCGGGGCCGGATGCGATGCTCCCGTCTTCGGTCATCCGATATCCGAACGGCCTGACCGTTCAGGTGGCGAATACGGACGGAGAGGGGCGGCTCATCCTGGCTGATGCGCTGCTTCATGCCGCCGCAATGGGCGTTCGCAAAGTGATCGACATTGCAACGCTTACAGGCAATATCGGCACGGCGCTTGGACTTGAGCTTGCCGGCATATGGGGCGATGAAGAGATCACGCGTGATCTGGTTGAGATCGGGGAGCGCAACGGGGAACGGCTGTGGCCGATGCCGCTCGTGGAGGAATATGTGTCCGACCTGCGGAGCGATTATGCTGACCTGCGCAATGTCGGTGCCTCGCCGCTGGCCGGAGCGATTTCAGCGGCGCTGTTCATCCGTCATTTCGTGGATGAAGACATGCAGTGGGTTCATATCGATATGGCTGGAACCGTTCAGTACAAGCGGGAGTATCCTCACGTGGCGGCCGGGGCGACCGGATATGGTGCCCGGCTGCTGGCGGATTATGTACAGAAGCAGTTTCCGTCCCCAGTGAATCCTGCTTCGGATAGGAGGTGAGGAAGGGCATGCTGCTGGAAGTCATTGCAACCTGTGTCCAGGACGCGATCACCGCCGAACATAGTGGCGCAGACCGGCTGGAGCTGATCACCGCCTTTACCGAAGGAGGGCTGACTCCTGGGATCGGTATGGTTCAAGAGGTTGTTCGTGCGGTTCAGATTCCGGTTCATGTGATGGTTCGTCCACACAGCCGTTCTTTCATCTACGATGCGTGGGACATCGCGACGATGGTCGCGGAGATCAAGGCGATTCGCAGCACAGGTGCTGCCGGAATCGTGCTTGGCGCGCTGACGGAGGACGGGATGATTGACGAACGCGCACTGGAGCAGATGCTTGCTGCAAGCGGAAGTTTGCAGGTTACTTTTCATCGGGCGTTCGATGAGCTGAAGGATCAGATGTCGGGGCTGGAGGTGCTGAAACAGTACGCTCCGGTTACGCGCATTCTGACATCGGGCGGCAAGCCGAAAGCGTGTGATGCCGTTCCGAGAATTCACCAGCTGGTCGAAGCGGCGCAGGACAGCCATATCCGGATCTTGGCGGGCAGCGGCTTGAGCCGGGCGATGATCCGGGATTTTGTTGAGCAGACGGGCGTATCCGAGGTGCATTTCGGGACATCGGTTCGTTACGGGCAATCGGCGCTCGCGCCGATTCACCCTGAAGAGCTGCGACGGGTTGCAGCCGCGCTGCAGCCGCTGCGCGAGTCAGCGAAGTGAAGATCTGACTTCGCTGCAGCCGGAAGAAGGACGGCAACAAGGCCATTCGAAGGTATCGAATGGCCTTTGTTCCATTGCAAATAATCTGAATTATGGGTATTCAGGACGGGGCGCTGCGCTGTGCAAGGATCGTTAGCAGGGTTAAGTTGATTCATTGGTTAGCCCGGTTAAAGGCCCTTTGAAAGGCGAAATTAAAAGGTTAGTTAAAAGTCAGTTGAATTTTTGTAAACAACAAGAAAGTTTCATAGAGTAACACAATTGTCATGTTTTTTAACCTTGTATTAGGCGGCCGATGGGCTTCGTTTATAGTGGAATCGACACGATAAAACAATTGTCGGACAATTCCAAGGATATTATTGACATTATGCGGGCTTGTATACTATATTAGAGAAGGTTACAAAACGTTAATGAATTTTTGCCGAATTTCGTCTGTAGAAAACGGGGGAACCATTCCGGGTGAATTATTCCCATGCTTTGCATTGAAGGGAATATAGGGAGCCTTCTACCGAACCCTTAGCTAACTCCGTAGGCATCGAAGGGAGTATGTATCTTTTGAAGAAGTTGGTTATTTCTTTATTAGGGTCTGCGATTATTTTTTCTTCTGGTGCCATGACCGCATTTGCGAATGAACAGCCAAGCTTTCAACGCGAGGTCAAACAGCTGGTGGGTACTCCTTATAAGTGGGGTGGATCAACTCCTCAAGGGTTTGATTGCTCCGGATTCGTATTATACATATTTAGAAATTTCGATCTGAATTTGCCTCGTACATCTGAAGGCCAAGCCAAAGTCGGCGAGCATGTCGATAAAGATGATTTGCGTGTAGGAGACCTTGTCTTTTTCAACACAAGCGGTAAGGGGATCTCCCATGCAGGCGTTTATATCGGAGATGGACAATTTGTACATGCTTCCAGCAGCAAAGGGGTCAGAATCAGCAAACTGACCGAATCCTATTATCAGACCCGCTACGTAACGGCTCGGCGCGTGCTGGATCAGGAAAGTTATGCGAAGCTGGTGGGTGTGGCAAGCTAATTCGTCTACATATGAATTGTGACATAGAAGGACCGGCGAAGATATGTTAGCCGGTCCTTTCCTGTTGGCAGATTTCATAATCAAGAGGACAGGTTATAATAAGAAGCAGGAAGTGGAAGCAGAGAGCAACCATTGGGAAGAACAGCAGGGAGGGAGCGCATTGATCAAGTGGTGGAGGAAATGGATCAAAGGGGATGAAGCAGGGAAGACAAGCGAACCTGAGTCTAAGGAGGCTGGGGAAACGGCGCAGCCGGTAGGCGAGGCGGTCGTCGAACTGCGGGGCCGCAATGTTCAGCGCAAGGTTGTACCGGTCACCGGTCTGACGATTCTGGAATTGGCAGAGAGGAATGAAGTGGATTGGAATTCTTTCTGCAAGCGGGGAACTTGTGCGCGCTGCCGTTGTCTAGTCATCGAGGGAGCCGAGCATTTATCTGAACCGAACCTGGCGGAGGAGCGCAGGCTTGATCCGGAGGAGATTGATGAAGGCTACCGGCTTGGGTGCCAGAGCAAGCTTGCCTCCACCGGTGCTGTGATCATTAAGCATGCACCTTATTTTTGAGTGCGGTAGAACAAGGGCTGAAGCAAGGGAGAAGCGGATGCGGCATCTGATTCTCCCTTGCTGTTTTTGTTTATAGAAGCCGGGCCGATCATGGCAGAACTGATGCATCAAACCGGAGCACCTCCAGCAGCACTGGGGTGCCGGCTTGCAGGAGGTCGCCTGGGGAGGAGATGGTGAGTGCGGTGCTTGTAACAGAATAGATGGCCGCCTCCTGAACGATTCCGTTGATGTATAACCGCGAGTACCCGCTGGGAGTCACGTCCATGATACTGGTGACCGGCGCTCCGCTATTGTCCGTGAATTGACCGGCATTGATCACGAGCGGCGGGTCCAGCGGAACCGGCGCTGCGGTGGTATAGAAGTACCGCTCCAGCATGGGCAAAACAACGATCTGAGGGATGAGGGCGGAGCCTGGTATTCCCTGAGGCCCTTGCGGACCTGGGGGTCCTGGCGGTCCCTGAGGGCCTGGCAGTCCTGGAGGACCCAGCGCTCCGGGAGGACCCGGTCCGCCTGGCTGTCCTGGTGGTCCCGGCCAGCCGGCATCTCCCTGATTGCCGGGAGCACCGGGCTGACCGGGAGGACCGGATAGGCCTGGCATGCCTGCGGCTCCCGGAGGCCCGGCAGATCCGAGAGTTCTCCATTCCGTGCGGGAACGGCCTTGCCGGGGCCGTCTTCGGGAACAGAGGCGCCGTTTGCTTCGCTGCCCACGCTTCTTGATCTTGCAGCGGCGCAGGGATCTTGCTGCGGTCTTGCTAACGCATTGGCCCAGATAAATCACCTCCTCCTGTCTGTCTTTACGGTAACATATGCGCGGACCCCGCTATCGGAATAGACGTCCACATAGGCCGATGGAATATTACCGAAAAACTTGCAATGAATGATAGAATCTAGTTTGTTGTCTGAATCCAAAGTCGGTGATCGAACATTTAATAAGATAGCAGCATCCTAAGCTGCTGATCGTAAACACGCATATTTCTGGATAGGGAAGGGGGAAACCGCATGCCTGTTATCAAACCCGTGATTACGGCGATTGCCAGCGAGCCGGTTGCTACCGGGGGTGAAATCACAACGACAGTAACACCTGCGGTTACGCGATTTTTTGCCGCTGTAGCGGCGGAAATGATCGGTGCTGATGCCACGACCATGCCGGCAGGGAGCTTCATTGATGATTCCGGGGCGCTCATTACGGAATTTCCGGCTTTGGCGGCGACAGACTATGTTAATGTGTATATTAATGGAATGCTGCAGCAAGCTTCACTCTTCACGCTATCTACCACCGATTTGGTGCTGGATGCGATTGATGTGCCAGTCGGCGTTCCTGTTCTGATCGAGATTGGAAGTTTCGCCGGCACTTCTTCAACGATCACAGCCCAGCCTACAATTTCGGCGCCTACGATTACGATTATTAGCTGATGGCATGAGCAAGTTGTCCCTGGCGGTGCCAGGGACAACCCTTATCATAGAAGCCGAAGTCTAGGCCTGGAATACATACGGGAGAGCGATGCTTATTTTCAACGTATGCCGGGAAGGTTAAAGTTACAATACGACAGCAGGAAGGAGGGGAGACAGTGCCGCGCAATTTGGAATATGTGCCTTATGGTTATGAACCGCCAGCAACCGGCAGCAAGGGGACTTTAATCTATTATGATCTGTTTGAGCCTGTGGAGCTACCTCTGCTTGAGGATGCTGTGAAGCTGATGCATAGAAGATCGTTCTCCAGACTGGTTCTGTATCCGCTGCATGAAGAGACAGCCAAACGGATGTTCAAGGGCAAAGTGAGACCTTTTTACAAGCGGGAGCGGGAATTGGAAGAATGGATGATGGACAAGGAAGGTCAAAGCATCGTGCTGGAGTCCTTTGAATCCAAACGGAGAAAATATACGCCGATGGATACAGCGCTTCGCCATCTTGTTGATAAGTACAACGGGCCGTATTTTGTGCTGTTGACTGGGGAAGTGGCCAACGCCTTTGCGTCGTTCAGCTCGTTCGAGGATTGGATCGTGAAGCTGCGATTGATTCTGTTGTCGGAGCCTCAGTATGTGCATCCGCGGCTGGAGAAATATCGGCATCGGTGGGATTTGAGCGAGGATGAACGGGGATAAATCCGGATAAAAATTGAAAGGGACTGGCCCCTTGTGGGAACAGTCCTATTTATAAATCCGCAGGTAGAGCCGCAGGCTCTCACCGCCTTAGCTCCCCACACGGGTAAGTTTAAGTTTACTAATAATTTTGCGGACGCTTTCCCCTGACAGGTAGTAGGTCCGTTCCAATTCTTCGATTGTCCGTCCTTTACAGTAGGCGCGGTACATCTCCAAATTGCGTCGTTTAATGCGTTCTTTGGAACCGCTTAGTTCACCCCAGCCGGCTCTTTGCTCGCTTTGTTTCGGTATGTAGAGAAGTTCTCCGTCTATATACTGTTGAATTTGCTGCAGCAGCTCGGGGGGAAGCACTTCTCTTCCGTTTTTGTATTGGCCCATCGATACCCTCCTCTTTCTGTATCCAACTGCAAGTTATCGTTAGGTTTCAAAACAATTGCATTGATCATGCTTTCCCTCCTCCTTTCGTGAAATTTAAATGGGTTTCATTGCATTCTTCGTCATATTCGAGTTCATAGTCAAAAATATATAGGGAGCCCCGAGGGGCTCCCTGGTAACGGGTATTCGCTTACGCGAATACCACCTCGTGGATCTGAATCAATTCGTTCAGCCTCCTTTCCGCTCATTTCGTCGGCCCGACATGTATATTAAGCCATAGAATGATATGGAAAAGCAAGAGAGAAAACAATATTAATTGTTTTTTACCAGACCGGGGGTTCTTTAGTGATTCGGTTTATAAAAATCGGCTCCATGTCCGTTCATCGCATACAGCTATCCTATCAGGCTGCAAGTCTATTATAGCACCGAGAAGTCGCACTTGACCGCACTTGACGCTGAACGTCCTGAGAACAATGAGTTATTCAAAAGGGGAGCCCTAACCGGGCTCCCCTTGATGCGGCGTCCGCTTACGCGGAAACCACCTCGTTATTCTGAATCAATGCATTCAGCCTCCTTTCGAATCAACTTATCCGGCCGGATAAGTCTATTTAACCACAGACGGCTTACGGAACCCAGTGAATAAACAAGCTTAATTGTTTTTTACCATTCGTATTAAACGTGCAAGAGTAATGAATGGAGCGTAACCCTGCCCCCAGGTTGACTGGACTTTACTCCGGAATGTACGGGAGATCAAGCTCGTTCGGCAAATTGATCACATGGGTCTCCGTGTAGGAGATAATGCCATCTATCCCGTATTCGCGGCCAACGCCGGACTGCTTGACACCGCCGAACGGGAAGCGCACATCCAGGCCCTGAACGGCAGCAGTGTTGATCATCGTGGTGCCTGCTTCAATGCGGCGGGCAACCTTGATCGCTTCTTCCTCCGGTCCCCACACGGAACTTGTAAGGCCGTAGATGCTTTCATTATGCAGTTCAATCACTTGCTCGATATCATCATAAACTAACAACGGCACCGTCGGGCCGAATTGCTCCTCGACCACGATGGGATCGCGGTAATCGCATCCGAGCACGAGTGTCGGCTGCAGGAAGTAGCCTTGCTCGAACAGCTCCGGATCGATAATTTCGCCGAGCTTAATAACTTCTGCGCCTTTATTCCTTGCGTCATCAACCAGTTTTTGTACATATTCCTTCTGGTTTTTGTTGTTGACGGGGCCGACGGTTGTATTCGGATTGAACGGTCCGCCGACCCGTATCCATTGATTGGCAGCTTCAACATATTTTTTAACAAAATCATCATAGATCGAGCGGTGTACATACATCCGTTTGGCAATCATGCAGATCTGCCCGGCTGTCAAAAAGTTGGAGATGACAATCCGTCGCATATCTTTCTTGTTGTTGACATCGAAGCCGGGGAGAATGATGGCGGCATCGTTTCCGCCCAGCTCCAGCGTCATCTTTTTGATTGTCTCTGAAGCAGCCTTCATAATATGCTTGGCGGTATTGGTGCCGCCGGTAAAGGCGATTTTGGCCACCTTCGGGTTGGACGTCAGCTCCACGCCGACATCGGCTTCGCCGTGGACAATGTTAATGACCCCCGGCGGAAATTCATGGGCAATTATCTCGACCACCTTAGTGACGGCCAGCGGAGCGAACGGGCTAGGCTTCAGCACGAGCGTGTTGCCTGCCAGCAGTGCTGGAGCGATCTTGATCGTGGATAAAGAGATCGGATAGTTCCAGGGAGAAATGGCAGAAACGACGCCGATCGGGTCATGGGTGATGATCGTTTTGCCTTTTTCATGCTCCTTGTATTCCTCTTGCGTTGCTTCCTTGACATTGTCACAGGCGAATTCCATCCACATGATCGAGATGGCAAATTCACCCTCGGAATCGTACAGCGGTTTCCCATGCTCGAGCGACAGCAGCCGGGCCAGCTCGGGAGTTGCTTCCTTCAATTTGGCAATCGCTCGGCGCATCCGCGTGATGCGATCGTCCACAGATGTCCATTTCCACGTTTTGAACGCTTCATAAGCGGCATCGATGGCTTGGGCAGCCTGCTCGCGTGTCGTGACAGGCGCATAGCATACAATTTCGTTAGGATTCGCCGGATTTTCGCGCGGGAACTGCTGTTCTGATTCCACCTTCTCACCGTTGATAATCGCATATACGGCAAGAGGCTGGTTCGTTTCCATCGTAGTCATCAGCCATAACCTCTCTTCTTTAATGAATCTGAGGGTTATTATGAGATGGGCTTGCGGGAAATATTCTTTGACGTCTGTCCTTAGGATGAACAGAAGGAGAGCCTGCACGGATCTGAATTCATGGAATAGCACTTGCTCTGGAATGCTTTTCATCATTTACAATAACGTTGGGCACACTTAGCTGGGAGGCGAGAGAATTGACAAAAAGAATGATATTTTTCGATATTGACGGAACCTTGCTTGATCATGATAAACAGATCCCGCCAAGCACCCGGGATTCGATCCGGCGGCTGCAGGAGGCGGGGCATGATGTGGCGATTGCGACAGGGCGGGCTCCGAGCGGATTTGAAGATGTGCGAAGGGAGCTGGATATCGATACGTATGTCAGCTTGAATGGCCAATACGTTGTGTATAAGGGCAAACCGGTGTATCAAAATCCGATTTCACTCGACCAGCTGCAGAAGCTCACCGAGCTTGCCGCTTCCCACGACCATCCGCTGATCTATGCCGGAAGCGAGCAGATGCGAATGAGCGTTCCGCAGCATGTTCACATTGACTCCACATGGGGGGAGCTGAAGATGACGATACCGGCGTATGATCCGGAATACTATTTGAACGAGCCGATATATCAAGTCGTTCTGTTCTGTACTGAGGAAGAGGAAGAAATGTATATCCGGCAATTTCAGGATCAGATTGATTTTGTGCGCTGGGGGGATGTCGGAACGGATGCGCTGCCTTCTGGCGGGTCCAAGGCAGAGGGGATCAAACGGTTGATTACGGCCCTTGGTGTCCAGGCTGAAGATGTGGTCGCTTTCGGCGATTATTTAAACGATGTAGAAATGCTTGGCTATGTTGGTCATGGGGTGGCGATGGGCAATGCGCCGGATATTGTGAAGAAGGCGGCACGTTATGTTACCCGGGCCGTGGATGAGGATGGCATTCAGCATGGGCTTCAAATGCTCGGCTTGCTTGACGGGAAGCCGGAGCTAAAGCCGATAAGCTGATGACCGGCCAGCGTACTTCAGGGGGATGCAGCCATGCCATTCCTTGGGCATCCTGTTTGACGACTTGAACAGCTGCTTGATATGATAAGTAATCAACACGGCGCAATCCGGCTTCACGCCGAGGCGGTTGATCACTACAGAAGAGCAGGTGAATGCAAGGATGTCAGCACATCAGGGACCGGGAATACTTACCGATTGGCTGTCTTTAACGTATGTTCACACGATAATTAATCATGAGCTGGAAACGATGCTTCAGCGAGAGTTTGACATGTCGCTGAATGAGTTTTATGTGCTTCTGTTCCTGTCCGAAGCCCCGGAGAAGAAGCTGCGTCTGCAGCAGCTGCAGAGCATGGTAGGATTAAGCCAGAGCGCCATGTCGAGGCTGGTCAGCCGCTTCGAAGAGAAGGGCTGCGGCGCACTGGAGCGAAAAATATGCGACGATGACCGCCGGGGCGTGTACACCTCGCTGACCCCGATCGGAGAAGATAAGCTGAGTAAAGCGTCGGCAGCGGTCAACCTTGTGTTAGAGCGGGAACTGCTGGGCAATGACAAAATCATGCATGGACTGCAGGCGGTCATGAGCCGATTGAACAACAATCAGCCATAGACATCAACCGGCAGGTGCTCTAGAGCGCTTGTCCGAACGATTTACGCCTGCTGTCTGATCTTTTCTTGACTTGACGTCAACCAACAGGTCTGGTATTTTAAATGCATGCGCATGCATATAATTTGGATATAGAATAAGGAGATGTGACCATGGAGAACCTGTTTACTCCCTATACAATCAAAGGCCTGGAGCTGAAAAACCGGGTCGTTATGCCACCGATGTGCCAGTATTCCGTCACGAACAAGGACGGCATCGCCAACGACTGGCATTATGTTCACTACACCAGCCGCGCCATTGGCGGAGCCGGGCTTATCATTATAGAAATGACGGACGTAGAGCCGGACGGCCGGATTACCGACTATGATCTGGGCCTGTGGTCTGATGAGCAGGTTCCTGCGCTTGCCCGCATTGTGGATTCCATTCATGCGCACGGTGCCAAAGCGGCGATCCAGGTCGCGCATGCGGGTCGGAAAGCGGAAGATGCCAGCACGCCGGTTGCGCCGTCGGCCATTGCTTTTGACGAGAACTCCAAGACGCCAAGAGCGCTCACAACCGAAGAGGTACGCGAAATGGTTGAGAAATTCCGTCGCTCGGTTCGGCGCGCTGTTCAGGCGGGCTTTGACGCCATTGAACTGCACGGGGCCCACGGTTACCTGATTCACCAGTTCCATTCGCCGCTCACGAACCAGCGCACGGATGAATATGGTCAAGACCTTGCGCTGTTCGGCAAGCAGATCATCAAGGCAGCGAAGGAAGAAATGCCTGCAGACATGCCGCTTATTATGCGCATTTCTGCACAGGAATACGTTGCAGGCGGCTACGGCATCAAGGAAAGTCTGGCGCTGGCCAAAGAATATCAGCAAGCGGGCGTCGACATGTTCCATGTGAGCGCTGGAGGCGAAGGCCCGATTGCAGCGGAGGGCAAACCGGGCACTCATGTCGCTTACCAGGTTCCTCTGGCCAGACAGATCAAGGAAGGACTGCAGGTGCCGGTCATCGCGGTCGGGAGACTGGATGAGGCGGGACTGGCGAACGCCGTCATCGGTAACCGCGATGCCGATCTTGTTGCGGTCGGCAGAGGCATGCTCCGCAATCCGTACTGGACGCTGGAGGCGGCTGCACAGCTTCGCAAGGAAATCGATGTGCCGAAGCAGTACCTGCCAGGGTTCCCGAGAAGATAATTTCCTCATGTAGAATCGAATATGGATCCGATACAGAGCCTTTCCGGGATATCGCCGCAGCGCGGCGCCTTCTTCCCGGAGAGGCTTTTTTCTTTTTGCCGACAAGCATATCGTCTCCTGGAAATCAAATTATAATTTCGACAGAACTGTGAAATAAATGTGTCAAAATTATGTACAATGGTGATATAATAAGAGAAAAGGGCCTGAAAACCCTTACAGGCTAATGGGAGTTGATGATATTGAAATACGCCATTCAATATTCCACCCGCATCAAGGATGTGCTGCTTGTCTCTTTGCTGGTCAGCATCGCCATGTTTCAGGTTGCGGCCTGGACGGCATTTGCTTATCCGGTTCTGTTCTATATCCAGATGGGGATCAATGTGATCATTGCGGCAGGGCTGGTCATTGAAAGCTACGCGCGACTGATCAAACGGGAAATCGAGATCGATCCGAATGCGGACACAATTGTTGTTAACGGAACGTCGGTATCGGCTGAGCAAGTCCAGGAAATTCGCATTTCAGGATGCGGCAAGGCGACGTTTGAGCTGAGCCTTAGAGGCAAGCAAGTCACCCCGATGCATTGCCGCTTCAAGTTCAAGGACAAGGACAGTGAAGGCGTTGGCGAGCTCTCCCGCTGGGCGGAAATGCATCGTATTCCACTGAAGAAGATCGGGCCGCAAACGCGGACGGCACCGTCGACGATGCCTTGATCTATGCTTGCATAAGACCCCAAAGCACTTGCCCTCAAAGACGAGGCAAGTGCTTTTTTTCATGTCCGTTACATTCGAAATCGGCGCAGGGTAATAGTATAATAGGGGTTAACCATTTGGCTATCTCTCGTCAAGCAAGGAGAATTTATGATGTTTACAGGTTGGAAGCTGTCTGTTCTAGGTATCATTATTGTAGGGGCTGCAGGGATCACAACATCTGCAGTCGGGCTCATCGAGCCGTGGAAGGCTGCTGCGTTATTCATTTTGTTTGTGTTGTTCATTGGGGCGCTCGAGCTACTGGACCGGATCAGCCGTTCCCGCAGCAAGAAGGACAAGGCTTGATACATACCCAAATATTCACCTGGAGGGAGCGCGATGTCCTGGATTGCCGTCCAGACGTATTACAAAATTCGAAGAGAAGTGACTGCGATTGAGCAGCGGACCGTGGAACAGGAGCGAACCATGTACTTGTACAAAGACCGGGTTGTCACCGCCTACAGGGAGTTCCCGATTGCGCAGGTGTTTGACTTGTCCTACCGCAAGATGGGCGGAGGCACGGAGGGATTCTTGTATTTGCACACCCAGCAGGGCGTATATGCATACACGGTTAAGGAAGATCCGGATCCATTCATCCAAGCGTTCAGAAATTTATAAAAACTGCTCAAGTTGCCGGTTCCCTGGTCTAAGGTCTGGTTATCATCCAAAACTATGGTCTGTTGTTAGGTGAGAACGCTTCATATATTCTAGAACAATATATGAAGCCGCTATGATTAGGAGGCCACCTGCTTGGATACATTGTTGATGTTTATCGAGCAATTTGGACACTACGCATTATTTCTTGTACTATGCCTCGGAGTTGTCGGGCTTCCGGTCCCGAACGAGGTGGTGGCCATGACAGGAGGAGCTCTGGCCGCTTCCGGACTGCTGGCGACAGCACCATCCTTTTTCATGATCTATCTGGGAGTATGCTCCGGCGCCACCGTTGGATACACGTTAAGCAGATATACGGCTGGCAGGCTGCTTGAACGGTACGCGGACCGCCAAGCGATTGGACGTTTTCTGAGGCTCTCGGAACGGCTCACGCGCCAATACGGAAACTATGCGATATGCATCAGCGCGTTTCTGCCCATTCTGCGGAATGTCACCCCTTACGCGGTAGGGATGAAGGGGATGAAGTATATCCGATTTGCGCTGTTCTCCTACGCTGCTTCCCTGATATGGACGACCCTTTATTTCTCAATCGGCCGGTTTCTCGGGGATCAGGTCGTCGCTCATATTAGCACATTCATTAGCCAGTGCGGGTATTTTGCCTTCGGTATTCTGGCGGTGCTGTTTGTTATCGCGCTGATTGTGATGTTATTCAGACGCAGAGGGCGGAAGAAATCGAGTCAGCCGAATTTTCATATCGATGGATAAGGAGGAAGTCTCCGGTTTGCTGCCTTGTCGGCTTTCCCAGCCCCGATTAAGGCTGTCTCGCCGGCTCCTCCTGGCGCGGACGAATCAGTTTTATATACTCCCTCGGCCTGAACTCCGGAGAGAATAGCGGGTCGTACCCCGTCTCATAATTTTGCACATTGAATTCACCCTCCGGTATGACGGTGGGCTGGCTGTAACGCCCCTGTAATCTCGACTCTGCCCAGGCGCCGAAGGCCAGGATCAGCACAAAGATAAGTACGGATACGACGATTTTTCTGGATCGCATATTAAACCACTCCTTTCCTCAAGTGATTTCCTGAACGGGCCATTTTCATTCGTCCGCATCCCTTTGACAAAATGTAAAACTAAAGATATACTGATTTTCAGTGTGACATAAACAGCATATTTGTTTGACCTGGAGGAGCCTGCCAACACGCGGGCTTTTTTTGCGTTCTGGGGGGTCTTTTGCCAAAAAATCGGGGAATACTAGTGTAGGAGAAAAAAACGGATTATAGGAGGAGTAGAGATTGTCAACGCTGCATTTTGCCGTTATGGCACCTTTCATCGCAGCCTTGGTGGTACTGTTGATTTATAAGATCACAAGGCGCATCCACACCGGTTGGCTCATTCTTCCGGTTCCGGTTCTATTGTTTGTGTATTTTCTTGGTCTTATCCCTTCGATTCAGGCCGGGAATCCGGTTCATGAGGTGCTGGAGTGGATCCCTTCGCTCGGCATTAACTTTACCGTCTATCTGGACGGGTTAAGCCTCATATTCACATTGCTTATCTCAGGGATAGGCTCGCTTGTCGTACTGTACTCCATTTTTTATATGGATAAAAACAAAGAAGCTGTTCACCGATTTTACATCTACCTGCTGCTGTTTATGGGCGCCATGCTCGGTGTTGTGCTGTCGGATAACCTCATGGTGCTGTATGGCTTCTGGGAGATGACGAGCATATCATCCTTCCTGCTTATCGCTTTCTGGAACCACCGGGA
The DNA here is from genome assembly GCF_002276395.1 of Paenibacillus sp. 7541. Taxonomy (NCBI): domain Bacteria; kingdom Bacillati; phylum Bacillota; class Bacilli; order Caryophanales; family Paenibacillaceae; genus Paenibacillus; species Paenibacillus sp. 7541. The sequence continues at coordinate 127,267 of NZ_NQLZ01000029.1, forward strand.
CAGATCGCGTTATGGCGCACTGAAATCTATGCTGATCACGGTATTTGGCGGATTGGCCATGCTTGCAGGATTTATCCTGCTATACGTGATGGCAGGCACATTCAGCGTTCGGGAGATTATTTCTAATCTACATACGATCACAGATCATGCGCTCTTCATTCCGGCGATGATTCTTGTGCTGCTGGGTGCCTTTACGAAATCAGCTCAGTTCCCGTTTCACATCTGGCTTCCGGATGCGATGGAGGCGCCGACGCCGGTCAGTGCATACCTGCACTCCGCCACGATGGTTAAGGCGGGAATTTATCTTGTTGCGCGTCTTAGCCCGGTGTTTGCCGGACACAGCCTGTGGTTCTGGCTCGTGTCGGCAACGGGACTTGTCACGCTGATCTACGCTTCGGTCCGTGCCATCAAGCAGACCGATCTTAAAGCGCTGCTCGCATTCTCGACGATCAGCCAGCTTGGACTGATTATGAGCTTGCTCGGACTCGGTTCAGCTGCGGCTTATTTCTCGGGAAGCGTAGATACGCTCATTTACACTAAGGCAACGACAGCTGCGGTGTTCCACTTGATGAACCATGCGATCTTCAAGGGTGCCCTCTTTATGGTGGTCGGCATTGTCGATCACGAGACGGGAACCCGGGACATTCGAAGACTCGGAGGCCTCATGACCTTGATGCCAATCACGTTCACGGTGGCTGTCATCGGGGCGTTCTCGATGGCGGGGCTTCCGCCGTTTAACGGCTTCCTGAGTAAGGAAATGTTCTTCACGGCAGTTCTTCATGCCGCAAGCATGGAATTCTGGAATGTAGAGACCTGGGGAGTGCTGATTCCTATTGTGGCGTGGATTGCCAGTGTGTTCACGTTTGTATACAGCATGATTCTTGTGTTCAGAACGTTCACTGGACGCCTGCAGTCCGACAAGCTGGAGAAGCAGCCGCACGAAGCCCCGATCGGCATGCTGATTCCTCCGGTCATTCTGGCTTCCCTGGCGATTGTGTTCGGCCTGTTCCCGAACCTGCTCAGCTATTCGCTGATCGAGCCTGCCATGGCATCGATCCATCCGTCGCTGCTCCAGCCGGGTGGCTTCAATGTGAAAATTGAATTCTGGCATGGCTGGACGCCGGAGATATTCATGACGATCGCCATTATTATTGTCGGTACGCTGCTGTATTTCCTCCATGGCAAGCTGGCGGTGCTGAACACGGCGCTGACCCGCAAGCTGTCCCTGAATCATCTGTATGACTGGGGACTTCGCTCGCTTGAAGGCGGCGGCAGATCGGTAACGAAGAGCTATATGACAGGCTCGCTCCGTCATTATGTGCTCTATATCTTTGTATTTTTCATCGCGGTGCTGGGTGGAAGCTTGCTGCTTACGGACCATATTCGTTTTGACATATCGGAATTTGCGCCGATGTCCATCTACGAAGCTGCAGCGGTCATTGGCCTGGTCGTGCCGGCCATTGTGCTGCCATTCGTTCGCACGCGTCTGATGGCGATTATATTGACAGGTGCGATAGGGTACATGGTTGTGCTGTTCTTTGTCCTCTTCCGCGCACCGGATCTGGCACTCACCCAGATGATTGTCGAGACCGTATCGGTGATGCTGTTCCTGCTGTGCTTCTATCATCTTCCGAAGCTGAAGCGGGAGAAGGTCGCCATGAGTTTGAAATGGAAAAATCTGTTGATCTCTGCTGGCGCGGGTGCCGTAGTCACATTAATCGCACTTGCAGCCAGCAGCGACCGGGCGTTTGAATCGATTTCCGAGTTCTTTGTGAAGGAAAGCTATACCCTCGCTGGCGGGAAAAATATCGTTAACGTCATCCTGGTAGACTTCCGGGGATTTGATACGATGCTCGAAGTCATGGTGCTTGGCATCGCCGCCCTGGGCATCTTTGCCCTGATCAAGGTGGATTCGGGCGAAGGCGTTCTGGGAAAAAGGGAGGCTGCAAGCGACCTTCATTTGCCAAACAGCAATGATGTCATTTTGCGCACCATTTCCAGAGTCGTCATCTTTATCGTACTGGCGTTCTCCTGGTATCTGTTCATGGCGGGTCACAACGAGCCGGGCGGCGGCTTCATTGGCGGCTTGATGACAACAGCTGCATTGGTGCTGCTCTCTATGGCTTACGGCATGGATATGACCAAAAACATCATTCCTGTGTCGTTCCGCAGAATGACTGCCATCGGTCTTATGATTGCTCTGCTGACCGGGGTCGGATCCTTCCTGTTCGGCGCGCCGTTTCTCAGCCATGCTTTTGATTATTTTGACTTGCCGCTGCTTGGGGAGACCGAGCTGGCCACCGCCGTTCTGTTTGATCTCGGGGTGTACCTGGCTGTCGTCGGCGTCACGATGACGATTATCAACTCGATTGGGAGGGACAACTAACCGTGGAACTATATATGGCACTTGCAATCGGCGTTCTGTTCGCCGTGGGCTTGTATCAGATTCTGTCCAAGAGCCTGCTGCGGATCATTCTGGGCACATCCTTGTTAACCCACGGCGTTCATCTGCTGCTGCTCACGATGTCCAGACTGAAGACCGGAGCAGCTCCGCTGCTCGGGGAGAAAGCGGCTGCCTATGCGGATCCGCTCCCGCAAGCGCTGATTTTGACCTCGATCGTAATCAGCTTTGGTGTAACATCCTTTTTCTTTGTTTTGGCGTACAAGGCTTATCAGCGCCTGGGCACCGACGATATGGAAGAGCTGAGGGGGCGGGAAGATGAATAATGTATTGGTGCTCCCGCTAATTATTCCGCTGTTTACAGCGATTGTGCTTATTTTCTTGACCCGCAACATATCCGCCCAGCGCTGGATCAGTGTTATCAGCGTGCTGGTGAATATCGCGGTTGCCGGATTTATGGTATATCAGGTCCATGCCGAAGGTATTCAGACGCTGTACATGGGCGGATGGCTTCCGCCGCATGGCATCGTATTCGTGGCCGATATGCTCGCGGCTTTGCTTGTGCTCACAACGATGGTTGTAGCCACAGGCTGTCTGCTCTATTCGTTCCGGACGATTGGAGAAGACCGAGAGAAGCATTATTTTTATACTTTTTATCAGTTTCTTCTGGCAGGCGTAATCGGCTCCTTCCTGACGGGAGATTTGTTCAACCTGTTCGTCTGCTTTGAAGTGATGCTGATCGCTTCCTATGCCTTGATTGTGCTCGGCGGTACGAAGCGTCAGCTTAGAGAAACGCTGAAGTACATGCTGATCAACATCATTTCGTCTACGCTGTTTGTAGCGGGTGTAGCGTATTTGTACGGCACGGTCGGCACGCTGAATATGGCGCATCTGTCCCAGCGCATCGCAGAGGTGGAGCAGGTCGGCGTACTGTCGGTGATCGGCATTCTGTTCCTGATTGTATTCGCACTGAAGGCGGGATTGTTCCTGTTCTATTGGCTGCCGGGATCCTACAGCGCGCCGCCAATCGCAGTTTCCGCTCTGTTCGGTGCTCTGCTGACCAAGGTGGGGCTGTATGCCATTCTTAGAACGTTTACGCTCATTTTCTATCATGATACGGGCGGCATCCATGAAATTATCGGCTGGATGTCGGCGGCTACGATGATTCTCGGAGCCTTCGGTGTTGTAGCCTATAAAGATATTATGCGGATCTTCAACTACAATATCATTATCAGCGTAGGCTTTATCGCCTTCGGGATCTCCGTTGCGACACGGAATTCCTTGGACGGCGCGGTATTCTATCTGATCCACGACATGCTGGCCAAAGCGCTTCTATTCGTTCTCGGCGGCATGCTGATTGCCGGGGCAGGAACCGACAAGCTTGGCGGCATGGGCGGATTGATGCGTCGTTATCCGGCGGTAGGCTGGATGTTCTTTATCGTTGCCTTGGCGCTTGTCGGCATTCCGCCGCTCAGCGGCTTCCTCGGCAAAGTGCTGCTGGTTCGCGGCGGCCTGGACGAAGGGCATTACTGGCTGACGGCTTTGGCGCTTGCCTCGAGTCTGATGGTGCTGTATTCCCTGATCAAGGTGTTTATGGCCGCGTTTTGGGGTGAGAGCAAAGAGATGGACCAAGCTGAACCGGCACCGATTCACCGTTCGGCCTACGTTGCGGCGATTGGGCTGACTGTGGTGGTGGTTGCGGTCGGAGTTGGCTCGGAGTGGGTGTATTCCTTGGCTACTCAGGCCGGTGCGGTGCTCTCGGATCCATCATTATACATTGAAGCCGTATTAAAGGAGTAGAGGATATGGGCCATCAAATTGTATTAAATATCATCATCGCGCTGGTATGGATGTTCTTGAAGAATCACTGGTCTTTTCAGCAGTTTGTGATCGGCTATCTGGTCGGGATTCTGATGATCGGATTGTTGAGCCGTTTCTGGCCGAATTCCTTCTATCTGCGCAAGCTGTGGTCTGTAATTCTTCTACTGCTGCTGTTTTTGAAGGAGCTTGTGAAATCGAGTTTTACAGTGCTGGGACAGATTATGCGTCCGAAGTTGAACATTCGGCCGGGCATCTTCGCTTACAGAACAGAGCTGAAAACAGACTGGGAGATTACCGTTCTATCCTGTCTGATCTGCCTTACGCCGGGCACCTTGACGATGGAGGTGTCCCGCGAAGGGAATATGCTCTATATTCATGCGATGGACATCAATGACAAGGATGAGCTGGCAGAACAAATTCGCGGCTCATTCGAGCGGGCGATCAAGGAGGTGACCCGGTCATGATGGATGGATTTCTGATTACATCGCTTGTCGTGCTCTCGCTTGCCATTCTCGGCTGTCTGTACCGATTGATCAAGGGGCCGTCGATGAACGACCGGATTATTGCGCTGGATACGATCGGCATTTTGCTGCTGTCGATGATCGCGGTGCTGTGCATGCTGTTCCGGACGCAGGTCTATTTCGATATCATCTTGCTGATCGGGATTCTAACCTTTATCGGTACTACGGCGCTGGCCAGATATATAGAGAGGGGTGATGTCATTGAACGCGATGAGCCAAATCGGTGAATTTCTGATCGGCTTGATTGTACTGCTTGGCTCGGTGCTTGGGGCGTTGAGCGCATTTGGCCTCATTCGCCTGCCGGATGTGTATCTGCGATCGCACGCCGCTACCAAAAGTGCTACACTTGGCGTCCTGCTCATTCTGGCAGGAGCGTTCCTGTACTTTACCTTCTATCTGGATCACGTCAGTGCGAAGCTGCTGCTCGGGATTGTGTTTGTATTCATTACCGCCCCGGTGGCAGGACATCTGAACGGCCGGGCAGCCTATCGCTCGGGCGTCTCCCTGTGGGAGAAGAGTGTTGCCGATGATCTGAAACCTGCCTTGAAGCAGGAGCGTGAACGTAAACAGGCTCAAGAGAAAGCGGAAGGCTAACAGTAAACGGAAGGCTAACAGTAAACGGAAGGCTAACAGAAAGGCTCCGCGCTTATCCCTTTAAGGGAAGGGCGGAGCCTTTTTATAAGGTCTCAACCTAATCATCCATGCTAGCGATCATAAGGGCAGCGGCATACTTTGCCGGAAGCCAAGGGGATTATAAATGTCACGCACGAGATCCCTCATCATGATACCGGTTCTCAAACCTTTTGCCGATATACCAGAGCAGCCACAGCACGGCAGCCGCGATCAGGAGACGCCACGGCTGTTCAACAAAAGCGCGCCAGTCGTGTCCGATGAAAGCCACCATGAAGATCATCACCGATTTGCCCGCCAGCACGGCGATCGTAAATGTGCTTGCCGATACGGTGCTGATGCCTGCTGCAATGTTGATGAGGGCAGAGGGCGTGAACGGAAAGCAGTACAGGATGAAGATAGGGGTAAATCCTTTCTCTTCAATCCAGTGAAAGAACCGCTGTGATCCCGGCATGCGCTTCTGTATGAGCAGTCCGAGCGTGCCTCCGAGCTTGCGTACGATCCAGAACACAACGATCGAGCCAGCGGACACGCCAATCCAGGATAGCAGGAAGCCCCACCAGAGGCCGTAGGCGGCGGAATTGCCCATGACCAGCACGATGAGCGGCAAGAAAGGCAGAAACGCTTCGATGAACGGCAGCAGTATGCCGGGCAGCGGCCCGAGGCTGGAATATTGCTGAAGCCAGGTTTCTACCTGCTTCATGTCGATATCTTTAAGATGGGTCCATACATTATGCAACCATTCCATGATGATCAAGATCCTCTCCCTGTAGCCTAATAATACGACGATCTGCATATATCGGGGAGGATCGAGTCCAGCTAACAAACACCACAATAACAGCCGCTTCCAATACACGTGAGCAGCCTCTACAATGAATCAGGTTATGTAACTGTCCGTCTCTCCAGGCGCATCATACATCGTCTGTTATTCTGATCCATATTATAGCATATTTTCTTCCAATATCGAGTACAAGCCGGAGCCTTCCTCGCTGTAAAGGTCAGAATACCTGTATCATCCGATTGCGTACATATGAATAGCATGCCTGGAATGGTAGATCCTTATAATAGGTCCAAGCTTCTTCGCCCCCGCTCAATCCCTGCCGAGTTTACTGGACCATAGTCCAGTCTTTATATGAAAAGATTGACACGTCCAGCTTGCGTTTAATAAAATGTTTCTTTGACAAGCAATACTTATATGACACGATACAGAAGGAGTTCGGTGCATGGTCAAACAACATAAAAAAATGTCTTGGGGCGAAATTTTAAAACGGTTTATCTTTATTACGATCGGAGCCGTGCTGATGGCCGTGGCGCTGGAAATTTTCCTCGTGCCCAACGCGATCATTGACGGCGGCATCACAGGCATATCCATTGTTCTTTCGGAAGTGACGGCGTGGAAACTCGGTCTGTTCCTGTTTCTGCTCAACTTGCCGTTTCTGTTTATCGGGTACAAGCAGATTGGCAAAACGTTTGCCATCTCCACGCTGTATGGCATTGCGGTTCTGTCGGTAACAACTGCCTTTTTGCATCATGTCGAGCCGTTTACGCATGAAAAGATTCTTGCGGTGCTGTTCGGCGGTCTTGTGCTCGGGTTAGGTGTGGGGCTTGTGATCCGGTATGGAGGCGCGCTTGACGGTTCGGAAATCGTGGCGATTCTGCTGTCCAAGAAACTGCGGTTGCCGGTTGGCCAAATCATCATGTTCATCAACATCTTCATTTTTGTTACGGCCGGTTTTGTGTTTGGCGCGGATTCGGCGATGTACTCAATTTTTGCTTATTACATAGCTGCGAAAGTGATGGATATTGTGGTTGAAGGTTTGGAAGAGTCCAAATCGGTAACGATTATATCCAGCGAATACGAGGAAATCTCAAATGCCATCATGGAGCGTCTGGGCCGAAGCACCACCTTGATGTATGGCAAGGGAGGTTATTCGCAGGAAGAGACACAGATCATTTATTGTGTGGTGACGCGGCTTGAGGTGGCGAAGCTGAAGACGGTTGTGCAGGAAATTGATAAAAATGCCTTTATATCCATTCAGAATGTGGCGGACGTTCTGGGAGGGAGTATGGAGAAATCAAGCATTCATTAACACGCAAAGACAAGGGTGCCCTGCCATTCATGGTGAGGCGCCCTTGTTTTGGGTTCAGCGGTCATTTTCGAATTTCAAAAAATTCGCACTCCTCGCGGCTGTAGTAGCCAAGGGAGCTGACTCTCTATTGGGTAATGATCGTTTCATCCGTAAACCGGATGACCAGGCTTCCTGCTTCGATGAGATGGTTGTCCCGGAAAATCCGGATCGGGATCTTGCGATCCATCACCTCTTGAAAGTCCAGGTCTGTTACAAGCGGCCTGACAATGGGCATATGCTGCTCAGCTCCTTTCCGAAGGAATAGGGTGGCACTTCGTTTTTGTGTCGATGATGTCTGCTGCCTATAAAGGAGGATTGGTATGGCATTTGCGGCAGACCGGGTAGTAGGTGTCGTTGCCGCCAATAAGAATTTGTTCACCGGTATAGACAGGTTTACCGTCCAGCACCCGGAGATTCATGGTTGCCTTGCGCTCACAGAACCAGCAGATCGTCTTCATTTCCTCGATTTTATCCGCATAAATGAGCATCCAGCGGCTGCCTTCAAACAGCTCGTTGCGAAAATCATTCTTCAGTCCAAAACCCATGACCGGAATGTCCAGCTCGTCGACGATCCGAACCAGTTGAAGGATGCTGTCCTTCTCCAGGAACTGGCATTCATCCACGAGCACGCAGTACACTTTCGGTGTATGATTGTTAACGATCGAGAAAATGTCCGTGTCATTCGAAATGGGGATTGCTTCTCTGCGAAAACCGATGCGGGAGGAGATATAGCCGACCGCATCCCGGTCATCCAGGGCCGAAGTGAACAGCAGCACAGGTTTATTCTGCTCTTCATAGTTGTGGGCAACTTTCAAAATTTCAATCGATTTGCCGCTGTTCATGGTTCCGTACTTGTAAAATAATTGAGCCATGCTTTCGTTCCTTTCCAGTTACGCGGACGCGCTTTACTTGCTAGTTAAGATGTAGTCATACAATCTATATTGTCGCATTAATGAACGGCTGTGTCCAACCCATCACCCCCAAAAAAATGTGAAATATTTGACTCAATATAACCTCCGTGCATGCCTTCTAGTGAAGTGTGCCGTCGCGGGGAATAAGGGGATTCCCGATCGCGGTTGCCCCCAAATTTCTTGTGACTCACTCTTCATCGGTTGAGATCCGGGGACAAAGGTGAACGCATTGCTTCTCCAGTCCCTCTCACTTCCTCTTCGCCTCTGAGGCGCGATCATGTCAAGCATGAATTTCGAATATCGTCGCATAAGTTTTACGTTTTTTTGTCAGAAAGCAGACGTTTCTGAAGTCCTATAAACAGTCAATCAAATGAAAGAGGGTTTGGACATTTGGAAGAGATGGTATACGGCCCAGAGCGCTGGGAAGAGATGGAAGACGATGAGCTGGTTCAGCATGCACAGCGCGGAGAAAGGGCGGCGTTCGGCGAGCTTGTGCGCCGCCACCGCGCCGAGGTGTACGGCTATGCCAGATCGATCACCCGCGAGGCTTATTTGGCAGAGGACATCGTGCAGGATGCGTTGATTCGGGCGTTCATGCATCTGGGCAAGCTGGTCGATCCCGCGCGATTTCTGCCCTGGGTGCATCGCATTGTTCGCAATCAGGCCTACACCCGGCTTAAGGCAAAGCCGTTTCAACAGGAGAAGACGTTCACCGAAGTCGGAGCCCTTCATGCAGAGGGGACGCTTCCGGACCCGGGGGATATAGACGGTATTCTTCGGAGGCTTAACCGGTCGGCCCATGAAGCGGTTCAGCATGAAAATGTGCCGGAGGAGCGCTTGATCAAGCATGAAACGCTGCGCGTGCTAACCGATATTATCCAATGCTTGAAGCCTCGGGAGCGGGCCATCTTCGAGTCGCATTTCTTCGACCAGCTCTCCCCTGCGGAGATCGCAAGGCTGTTCAATCTGTCTTCATCCAACGTGTATCAAATCCTTTCAAGATCGCGGAAAAAGGTAGTCCAGGAAAACCTTCGCGTGACGGTTGACACCTATATTAAAACGAGAAGGGATTTGGGGATGATGGCTAAAAAGATTTTGCCTTATGAAGGGGCATTGCGGGAAACGAGAACATGGACATCGGCTGCCGATGCAACTTACAAATTGCTGCAGTTTACTGACCGTAAATTATCCCTACCGATGGTGATGGGGCTTACAGGACATGCATTCCGGATAAATATCATTCCGGGGGAAGTCCATATCGCCGGGCCGACGGCCTATAAGTTCACCGACGGGCTGCCGCGAGGCTTGCACAACCTCGGAATCCAAGCCAGGTACGTGGAGGGGATGTCTGAGCAGATCGGACCGAACACCAATTTAATGCCTGCAGATTTGAAGGATCAGTCTGCCATGAGCAAGCGCAGCATTCATCAGACGCTGCCCCAAGCGCTGGACCTGATTCACAGTTCGTTAAATCGCGGATATCCCGTGCTGGCCTGGGACCTATTTTTTCCTGAATTCGGTGTCATTTTCGGTTATGATGATGAAGACAGGGTGTTATATGCTGAAGCGTGCGGCAGGGTGGATACGCTGCCTTACGATCATCTGGGCCGCAGTGTGCTGGAGGAGATTTTTGTGCTGGCGATTGAAGGCTCCGCTGATCTGACACTGCGGCAGCAGCTTCAGCGGGCGCTAGAAACGGCTATCGAGCTCTATGAAGGGAGGGAAAGCGTGATTTCGACGGCTGTGCGAGGCCTGGATGCCTATCAGGCTTGGGCGGAATCGCTGATGGCACGTAAGGTGGAGCCGAATGGCCATGCATTCAATATCGCGGTTATCCGGGATGCTCGCTATTATGCGGCGGAATTTTTTGCCGAGCTTATGGCGGCATGGCCGGAGGAGGATGTGCAGCATCAAGAGCTGACTACACGCTTCGGAAACGCTCGAATGCTCTACAGCGATATGCTTGTCGAGTGGAATGCGCTGCACGCGATGTTTCCTTTCCCGGATGGCGGTCAGCCGAATGGAGAAGAAGTGTCGCTTGAGGCTATGCAGAGGATAAACCGGGTGTTGGAGATGGAGAGGCAGGCGCTCGGGGAACTCAAGGCGATAGCTGCGCTGCTCGAATAGGCAGTGCAGGAAATCTTCATGCAGGTTTAACGCGCAGCTAACGTTCCCCGAACATAGACAGGGTTTAATGAATGATGTATCGACAGAAAGGTGGACGGACTTATGCCAGTGGAGACAAGCGAGAGAGAATTGATTGTTTTTTTGGATTGCGGTGATACGCTTATTGATCAGGGGACGGAAGTTTTTGATGAAGAAGGCGTGGTCATCCGCGGAGAACTGATCCCCGGGGCGGATACGATGGTGAAGACGCTGGTACAGCGAGGTTATCGGCTGGCGCTTGTTGCCGACGGCAGAGCGCAGTCGTTTAAAAATTTGCTGCAGCAGCATGATCTATATGATCTGTTCGAAGCGCTGATCTATTCCGAGACGATTAAAGCCGAGAAACCGAGCCCGCGCATGTTCAAGGCGGCGGTAGGCGCGATGGATCTTGGCCCGGAAGACTATGGCCGCATCGTGATGGTGGGCAACAATTTAAGCCGGGATGTTCGGGGGGCGAAGCAGCTTGGCATCGCGAGTGTGTTCATTGACTGGTCCCCTCGTTATCCGAAGACGCCTGCCGATGAGGCCGAGGTGCCGGATTACATCATTCATGAACCGATGGGATTGCTCGATATCATAGACCAGATCGAGAGCAAGCTGCCGGGGCAAAAGGTTTCTTAGTTTCCGGATCGTTTCTGCTAAATCGATGGCAGCATCTTGCGAGTCAGCGTCCCGTAGAGCGAAAGCTCCGGGCGCTGGCTGTTTCATTATGCGGCGGCCTGCGCGGTGCGGGCAGCTGGCAGCTGGAAGATGGAAGCATAGGACGGATATCATCTATCAATGATAATAGGGATGGGGTAGGGAATATGAAGCTTGAGGATGTGCCGGCGATCGCGCAGAAATACGCGCCGCTGCTCATGTTTGATCTGAAGGAGCCGTTTTATCCGGACAAGGTGGCCATCACGGTGCTGTACGAGCCGGGACCTTCGCCGTCCTTCCGTCGCTCGTTCGATTTCCGGGAGCCGGATATTGGTTACATCGTGGAGTATGCCATATGGTGGGACTATGAGATCGGGCATCTGTATGAACTGGAGCATGTATGGGTCTATGTAGGCCAGGACGGAAGCGTGCTGGATTGTGAGGTGAGCAATCACGGAGCCGTGCTGAAGGGGCTGCGCAAAGACCGAAGCAATCTGATCGGCGAGACTCAGGTCAAGCTGTATTCACAGCCTGGAAAACATGCCTTCTCCCCGATTCCGGAGCTGTTCGAGCTGCTGCCGCAGGCGGACGCGGCTTGCACCACGCTGGCGGGCAACGATGGGCTGCTCGTCAACGACATGTTTGCGGAGGACTTCTCCACGAATGATGAAATCGATGGCTGGGTACGAGCGTATCTCCAGTCCTGTGCTTTCACGCCGACATATGAGTTCAAGGCCTATGAACTGGACCCTGCCAGCTTCACAACATGGGATGCGCTTCGGCAAGAGATTCCGGTTCGCATCCACGCCAGGATTGCAGAGCTGCGCAGCCGCTACAGCCGTATGTAGAAGGATCAGATCGTTCCGATATTTAGTGCTGCCGCCTGTTGCCGAATGCAGAAGGCTTCGATATGAAGCATGTATCGCATGACTGAAGGCAGACATATAAGCCTGTGCCTATAATTCGTAGGGTGCGGGCTTTTTGTTGTGGCCAGGGGCCGGGCGTCCTGGGTAAAGTTGCGATGGGCCATTGGAATCAACTACAATTAGGAAGGGACTTATTTAGAATCGCATTTTAGCCCGATAATCGAAAGGAAGTTTTGCGATGACCAATCAGCAGCTCGAGCAAATCAAAATGATCCGAAATGAAATCACGCGATTTATGATGAAATATAAATTCGCATTGGATGAAATCGAGACGAAGGTTGAAATTTTGAAGGAAGAGTTTCAAGCGCTTCATGATTACAGTCCGATCGAACATACGAAGACCCGGCTCAAATCGCCGGAAAGCATTATGAAGAAGCTGATCCGCAAAGGGGGCAACATCTCCCTGACCTCGATTGAAGAGAACATTAAGGATATTGCAGGGATGCGCATCACGTGCTCCTTCATATCCGATATTTATAAAATCAGTGACATGCTGCAGAACCAGAGTGATTTGACGGTGCTGAACGTGAAGGATTATATTCAAAATCCGAAGCCAAACGGGTACCAGAGTCTGCATTTGCTGGTGGAGGTGCCGGTATTTTTCTCCGATCGGCTGGAGAAGGTTTGTGTGGAAGTTCAGATCCGCACCATTGCGATGGATTTCTGGGCAAGTCTGGAGCATAAAATTTTCTACAAATACAATAAAGATGTGCCCGAGCGTCTGCTGAAAGAGCTGAAGCTGGCGGCAGATTCCGCGAATGCGCTGGACCGGCAGATGGAGCGGTTGAACCATGAGGTTCAGGCGATCAAAGATGCGGAGACTGAAGATGTGCTGGAAGAGCTGCGGAGCATTACGATTAACAACCAGAAGTTCAGTCTCCCGCCAGCGCTGCTTGAAGTGCTCGGACGGGATTAAAGCGGGATTGTATCTTGCATGAGGGTGTTTCATCATAACCGGTGAGGGTATATATATGACAAGTGGGAAGCGAAACCATCATCTCCAATACGGATCAATGACGTTTTGGCGTTAGTGGAACCGAAAGGATGCTGATACCCATGGACCATCAAGAGAGAAATAAGGAAGGGACAGCCGGACTTATTTCGTGAGACAACCATCGATAGCGTAGTTGGCAAGCGAAGGATACAACGCTTCCCACTGTATAAGCTCTGCGAACCTGTTCGCAGAGCTTTTCTTTATTCACGGCGGGAAAGAGGCATTCGTCAGGCCACCTGGCAGCTGGGGAATATCAGCTGGGCGATGATGCGGACTAGGGCGATGCAGCGGCAGCGTTCACATAATTGAAGGAATGGCGGGCTTGGGGAAGACGCGCCCTATGGTATACTTATAAGATGGGAACAATGCAAGTATCGTGTATGATGGAAGATCGAACCTACATATCGAGGTGTATATGGCGTGAAGACAATCGTTATTATTGGCGGAGGCATTACCGGCCTCTCTACATTATATTATCTGCATAAAGCGTTGAAGCCGTCCCATCCGGACACGCGGCTCATTCTTATCGAAGCAGGCGATACGCTCGGAGGCAAAATACGAACTCTGCGCGACAGCGAATTCATTATGGAGACGGGAGCCGATTCCATCGTTGCCCGGAAGTCCAATGTGGCTCCGCTGCTGGAGGAACTGGGACTGACGGATCAGGTTGCCTACAATGCGACGGGAACATCGTATATCTACACCCGGGACGGGTTGAAGAAGATTCCGGAGGAGAGCGTGTTTGGCATTCCGCTAAGTCTGCAAGCACTAGCCGAGAGCGAGCTGGTGTCAGCCGAGGGCAAGGTGGAGGCGCTCAAGGATTACTACACCCCGAACGACCGTTTTACCGAGCGGGATTCCCTGGGGCAGTTTCTGGAGGCGTTTCTCGGCAAGGAGCTTGTGGAGCGCCAGATTGCTCCGGTTGTGTCCGGCGTGTATTCGGGGGAGCTTCATGAGCTGACCATTGCCTCGACATTTCCATACCTGCTGGATTATAAAAATACGTATGGCAGCATCATGGGCGGGCTTGCGGAGAACAAACAGAAGTTTTTGGGCAATGGCTCCAAAAAATTCATCTCCTTTCATAACGGAATGTCGGTCCTGCTGGATACGATGGAGGCGCACTTGTCCGACACAGACATTCGCAAAGGCGTCGCTGCCGAGAAGCTGACCCGAGCTGGCGAGCGGTACGAGATTACGCTTAGCAGCGGTGAACGACTGGAAGCCGATTATGTGGTGCTCAGCACGCCGGCTGAGGCGGCAAAGCAGCTGCTCACAGACCCGGAATTAAGCGATTTTGATCAGCTCGCCACGAAGTCGCTCATCAGCGTCTATATGGGCTATGATATTGAAGATCGACAATTAGCCTATGATGGCACAGGATTTATAGCGGGCAAGGATTCGGACGTACGATGTGACGCCTGTACCTGGACAAGCCGGAAATGGGCGCACACGTCCGGTCAGCGGCACCTGCTGCTGAGACTGTTTTACAAAAGCTCGAACCCGCATTATGAGGACTTGATCGGGCGCTCGGACGAAGAATTGAAAGAGATTGCGATGGAGGACGTAAGGCGCAGCATCGGGATTACGGCCGAGCCGATTGCGGCCGAGGTCACGAAATGGCATAACAATATGCCGAATTATCACCTGAAGCATCGGCAGGTGGTGGAAGCGCTGGAGCATAAGGTGGCAGAACGGTATCCCAATGTCATTCTGGCTGGCTGCTCCTACTATGGGGTAGGCATTCCGGATTGCATTGCGAACGGGGAGAAGACCGCAGAGCACATTGTTGATCGGATTCAGAAGGCGGGCAGTTTTCATTCATGAAGAAGAGGGCTGCCGCCGCTTATCGGTGAATAAAAAAAAGACAGCCGCGGCTGTCTTCAGATTGTC
>NZ_NQLZ01000030.1:0-134903 GCF_002276395.1 Paenibacillus sp. 7541
CTATGTTTCTATTTATGGTTTATTTTATTGGATCGTTAGCATTTCTAGGATTGGCTCGTTGGAATACCTTATCTGAAGGGGTAAAGGTAATTCCAGGTGGGTATGAAATGGAAGCACCCCAATTAATTGAGGTGGTTGTATAGCCACCCAGATTCATAGCTTATTCCTGTTTTTGGAACAGCATCAATCATGATGCCCCATTCAGCGTGAGAAGTGCTTGGCCAATAATATTTTTTGTCCACCAAACGTTGACGGACATGTGGTCGACAATATTCCAATCGTCAGACCAAGCAAGCGCATTGGCTACGCTTTTAGCCCACAACTAAACCTGTTATCGAAGTTACTTTAATATACTGTGACGTGGAAGTATCTGGGTATTCAGATGGTTTATAGACGCTGATAAGTGGTCTATCGATATCTTCATTGGCAGTTATACCGAATTCATCTAATTCATCGCCACTTAGGATTTTCGCCGTCCCGCCTGATGAATTCCAAATATCATTGAGAACAGCACGGCGGAAAGGGGTTAAGTTTTTTAGCTCCTCCTTAGGGAAACCCATCTCTAAATATTTACTCTCATCTTCTTCTATCAACCCGGTAATTGAATAGGGGTTTTCAAACCCCTTGCTTAACGCCTCAACTTCAGCCTCTCGTATACTTTGATCATCGCGAGCGATTAGTTTGCGCCTCGGATGGCACTGATTCCGCATGGGAAATTGACTGTGCACCTAAAGCAAAAAGTAATGACAAGGACAACGCAGCATTACTAGACGGTTTTGTTCATGTTAACCCTTCTGAAAAAGTAGTATACTAATCCCAATAAAAGAAAAAGTTGGGTTTTGACTTAAATTTTTTAAAAGGAAAGGAGCTGGATGATGAAAAAAAGATGGATAATCGTTGCGTCGATCGTATTTTTGCTTTCTTTTCTAGTCATTTTTTATCTAAATTTTCCTACAACACCCCAAGATTTTCTACTAAAACAAGGAATATCTGAAGATCAAATTATAACGGAATCAGGGGTGAAGAGAGATACGATATTTGTTTTCTATGAAAATCCCCATAAAAATGGAATTAGTGTAGGTGCACTAAACAAGCGCTATTTGAAATGGAATTGGAGCTATAATGGAAATGTGTTTGTTAATGATACTGATGAAGACATCTATTACCATGTAACAGGTCAAAGCACAGGCGATCAAGATTACAGTATCATCTTCGGTCTAATAAACAACAACCTCATTGATTCGGCGAAAATAGAAATAACCTCTATAGATGGGCCGAATGTGATACTGAATCCGCAAGTGAAGGATTATACCAACAGCAAGTTCTTCTATGTTATTATGGATGAACCATTAAAAGGAGCGTCACTACAAATAAAGGTGATACCCAATCCCCCGCTTCCCAATATCAATACCGAAAATGACTAAAATTACGTAATTGCCATTGAAGTTCAACAAGACCTTCTATGGCTTTTTTATTATTGAATTCGCGAAACACCACGAGGATACTTAAACACGTAATCGGATGAAGCTTCTTAATCGGCGGCGTGGACAATCCCAGGCCTCAAAAGGTAACAAACCCCATCGCTTGCTTCACCTTGGTCAGCGTGCGTTCTGCGGCTGCTGTGGCGCGCTCTGCGCCGTCCTTCAAGATCTGGTCCAGCTCACTGGAATGGACGATCTCCCGATACTTCTCCTGAATCGGGGTCAGCTTCTCGATGACAACCTCGGCCAGCTCCTTCTTGAAGGTGCCGTATCCCTGGCCTTCATAACGCTTCTCGATTACAGGAATGTCCTCTCCCGAGAACACCGAGTAGATTTCGATCAGATTGCTGACCGCCGGCTTCTGCTCCCAGTCATAGCGGATCTGCATATCCGAATCGGTCACCGCCCGGGAGAACTTCTTGCGGATCTCATCCGGCGAATCAAGCAGCAGCACATAGCTGCCTTTGTTCGGATTGCTCTTGCTCATCTTTTTGGATGGATCGTCCAGTCCCATAATGCGCGAGCCGATATCCTGAATGACAGGTTCCGGCAGGGTGAAGGTATCCCCGAATCGGCGGTTAAAGCGTTCAGCGAGATCCCGTGTCAATTCCAGGTGCTGCTTCTGGTCGTCTCCGACAGGGACGTGAGTAGCCTGATACAGCAGAATATCTGCCGCCATCAGCACCGGGTACGTGAACAGCGCCGAGCTGACGGTGTCTTTGCCTTCGGCTTTGTCCTTGAATTGCGTCATTCGGCCCAGCTCGCCGAAATGTGCCTGCGTCTCAAGCAGCCATCCGAGCTCCGTATGTGCTGGAACCTGGGATTGAAGGAAGATCACGGCTTTGCCGGGATCAATGCCCGCAGCCATGTAGAAGGCGGCAATATCCCGGGAGCGCTGGTGAAGCTCCTTCGGGTCTTGGGGAACCGTCACCGCATGCAGATCGGGAACAAAAAAATAGCACTCATATTCATGCTGCATTTTGACAAATTGATTTAGGGCACCTCCGTATCCCCCGATATTCAAATCGCCGCTAGGTTTAATGCCTGACAATAATCTCTTCAACACAAACACCTCCTGAATTTTAACGGAAGAACAACACAAAAAAACACCTCATCCCCCTTAGGGACGAAGTGTAACTCCGCGGTACCACCCGTATTCGACATTTCATGTCGCACTCAATCACGGCTTGAAGAATCAAATCTTCGTCACCATGTCTCCCATGATAACGGGGGAGCGCCGTCAACGCCTACTGCACGGGCATATGCCAGAGGTTCGGGTTGAAGCGAGAAGACCCATTCACCTACCCCGAAGGTACCGGACCTTGCACCAGACGCCGGTTCGCTGAAAACCTGGAAAAAGGCTACTACTTCTTCTCATAGCGGTGTGATTTGCTGTTCCTGGTATCCATTCCCGGCATGAAAAGCCAGTGGATTTGATCAGAATCATGACACAGATGCCGTGTTCATGTCAAGGACTTCTGGATTCATACTCCGGCGGGCAGGATATAAATAGATAGGTTCTTATTAGAAGGGGGGGAGCTTGGTATGAAAAAGCAAGGTTATAATGTATCCCGGTATGCAGGGATCAGCATCCTGCTGGGCGGCGTCCTGTTCATCATTGCTACGCTGATGCATCCTCCGGCCACAAATCCTTGGACAGGACATCATGTCATCGCTATGATATCCGACATGCTTGTCTATTGGCAGTGGGATCATAGTCTCATGCTGGCGGCGGTCATTCTGTGGCTCGGGGGCTTGTCCATGAGCGAGAGCTTCGCGGTTAACAGGCCGGCGGCAAGGATGGCTGCCCGGTTGTTTGTGGCAGCTCTGACGATCTGGGTTCTTGTACTAGCGATGGAACTGACAACCCTGCCTTCCCTTGCTCTGGAATGGCACCGGGTGGACGCCGGAACGGCAGCGCTTGGCGCAGGCTTGTTTGCCTTCGGCATCATGGCAGGCGACTTTGCCATGATGCTGGCATGGATTGGTATCGTTCTGCTGGGCTTTTCGCTGCTTGCAGAGGAAGCGATGAAGCCTGCCATCGCATGGGCGGGCATAGCTGCGGGCGCATGGGGAGCCGTCGGAATTCCGGCTGCACTGCTGCTTCCCGAGTGGAGTATAATGATCTACCCGGTGACTTCGGGTCCCGTGTTTCTGTGGACGCTTGTATTGGGCATCTGGATGGTGACCAGGCCGCGGGCTTGATGCAGTCTGTAACCAGTAATGGGCGTAAAGTAAGAACTAGGGAAGGCTGGTTGAAATATAAAAGGCCGCCTAAGCATGCCACCTCCCTGCCCATTCGATGTTACGCCCGTTTGAACCACAGCGAGCGGTAATCCACCCGTCCGTTGCTAGTCAGCCTCACCCCCTGCAGATGGCTGCCTGTCTTCACATATACATAGTGAGATCGGTGATACAGGTAGTGGATAAAGTGCTCCTGAAGAAGCTGCTCCTCCAGCTCCAGCATTTCTTCCCATGCACGCTCTGACCCGGATATCATTCGGGAGAACGTCTGATCCACAAGGTGACGGTAGGAAGGCGCAAGCTGTTTCAGAATAAAGCTGGTGTCGCTCTGATAAGTTCGGATAAAACTTACAAGCGGACTTTGGGCAAAAACGACCCCTGCTACCACCACATCGACTTCGGCAAGACGTTCGGGACGCATGAGTTCGTGGATGGGCACCACGGACACCCGACATCTTACGCCGAGTTGTTCCCACTGACGCTGCAGCCACAATGCCACCGGCCTGTGATCGGCTTTAGGACGCAATTCGGTGGAACAGATGTGCACGAGCTCTCCGTTGTAGCCTGATAGTCTCACCCATTCTCTTAACTGATGAATCGTCGGTCGGCTCGGGCGGAAAGCACTGCGCTCCTGACTGACATCGTAGAATAAGCTGTAGGCCGGCATGTATCGTTCCGAGTCCATCTCCTTGTCGATCCGCTCAATGGGAAGCGCCAAGCACAGCGCTTGTCGCAGCAGCAGGTTCTGATGCGGCCCCTGTTTATTCATGTTAAAGGTAAAATAAGATGCCCCATCCTCTATATTCTCAAGCTTGTCCCAATCCTCGCTATCACTGCAAGTTCCTTTGCGGTCACCGTCATCCGTCTGTTCCGGCGATCCGGCGAAGTTGTATTGATACCTCAGCAGCTCGCTTTCCTCTCGGGACAGGTCAGGTACCGTCAAGATTTCCACCCTGTCTAGCTCTGCCCGCCCCAGAAAATAAGATTCAAAGGCCTCAAGCACCAGCATCGTCCGGTCATGTTTGGCGATTCGAAAGGGGCCTGTTCCGACAGGCATGCGGTGAAAGGCTTCCGGATCCCTCTCCCATATGTCATAAGGAATAATAGAGGTTGCCGGAGAACGGAAATATTGTGGCAGAATCGCGCTTGGCACAGCCAGGGTAAAAGCCACCGTATGGCTGCCGAGCGCCTTCATATCGCTGATCTTCAACTGCTCCCAGAAGCTCCGGGTTAAGCGGTTAAGCTCGGGAAAACGCAGGAACGTCTGCACCACGTCCTCCGCGGTCAGCTCCCTTCCATGATGAAACCGCACACCTTTGCGAAGGTAGAATCTCCACTCCATCCCCCCATGAAGCCGTTCCCAGTGATGCGCCAGATGAGGCACGATCCGGTGTGTGCTGCGATCATACTGCACAAGCGTGTCAAACACATGCTCCACATAGTGACTGTCATGACGAGACAGAATGTAAGCCGGATCAAGGCTTACGATGCACGGATAGAAAGGATACCTGAGCACATCCAGCTCCTTGTTTCCCTCCATTTCCATCCGGTACCCCAATTGATGCCCGAGCCATGCATGAAACTGCTCCTTGACCCGATGATCGGCTTCTGAGATGACGGTTAACGCCATGTCATACTTTCCTTCCCGTACCCACTGCCGGGCCTCCTCTGCCTTCGCTTCATCTGGATGCACCAAGAAGGTGAGCTTGGAGGCTTTGCCCCGGCCTCTGGCAGCCTCCCACTGAATCCATTGCTGCTGCTGAAACTGCTTGATCAGCCATTTGGCATGCCGCGTGGTACAGCATAAGCAGTTCTGGATATCTTCCATCTTGGTCAAGCGGGTGAGATGAACCCTTCCATCTTGATCCTGTAGGTCAGAAGTGATGTAGGTTTCGTAAAGCCGGGTATAGTGCTCAATTAATTTCATGTCGACATCCTCTTCAAAAGGTGAGATTAAATCATAACCAGTTTACACTTTTTCCTCACCTTTTTTAACTCTACACTGAGATCACATAGAGAAACGGCTGGTTTAGCCGTGTAGAACAGGGGGATTTACACATGGATAAGAACACCAGGCTACCGAGGGTTGGTCCCAAAGCTGCTCCGTCGACCGCGCCGGCTTCGCTGTGGTCTAATCGGAACTTTTTATATTTATGGACAGGAACCATTCTTTCCAATTTTGGTTATCAAATCTATCTGGTGGCGCTGCCACTGTTGATCTATGATATGACGCGCTCGGCTCTGACGATGAGTATGATGCGGGCGATTGATTTCTTTCCGAACATTATGATCGGGATGGTTGCGGGTGTCATTGTGGACCGCTTCTCCCGGAAGCGGGTCATGTCGATCAGCGTGCTGTTGAGACTGTTTACATTAGCGGGAATCATGTTCTTGCTGTATGCCAATCGACTTGAGCTGTGGCATTTGTACGTGCTGGGATTTGTTTTGTCAGCGGCGGGTTATACATTTGGCAACTCGCATCACTCGGTGCTGCCCTTGCTGTTGGATAAGAAGCAGCTGACGGCAGCCAATGCTCAGCTCACCTTCGTAGATACCCTGATCATGATGGTTGGCCCCGGCGTTGCTGGGGTCCTGATCGCGGCTTTTTCCTATGAGGTCAGCTTTGGCATCTTTCTTGCCTGCATTGTACTGCTGTGGATTTGCGTTAGTCTGACTCGGATTCCGGAGACGGCGAGCAGGGCAACAGGCGCCAAATTCTCGGTTTGGAAGGAGATGAAGGAGGGCATAGATGCTCTCCTTGACAATAAAGTGCTGCTGACGCCTACGCTGGCGGTTCTCTTTAACAACTTCTCAGCCAGTCTGACCTCGGGGGTGCTGATGTTTTTTGCGGTGGATGTACTGCATGCCACCGATCAGCAGGTCGGCCTTATGATTGGTATGGGTGCTGCCGGCGGAATGGTGGGTTCCGTGTGTATTCCGTGGCTGCGGAAACGGTACGGTCGCGGCAGGCTGTATGTCGGCTGTGTGCTGACAGAGGTGTTGGGTTTTCTGCTGCTCGTATTTGCCTATGCTTGGTGGGTCATAGGCTTTGGCCTCTTTATTCGAACATTTGCCATTACGATGTCCAATGTCGTCTATTTCACAATTCGGCAGGAGTTCACGCCTAATCATCTGCTTGGCCGGGTGGCAGGAACCTCCTCCATGCTGATGAAGCTGGCTCTGCCCCTGGGCCTGTTTATTTCAGGAATATGGGCCGAGTACCTGCCGATTCCGTTGCTGTTTCTGATGTCGGCGGTGCTCACGTTCATGATGTTTTTGATCCTGCGGAAGCATTCGTTTGTCAACGTACAATAATTCCAGAGCATGAACCTTCGCCCAGGCTTGCGCATACGATGTAGGTACCAAACTTGCTGCCTGGAAAGGGCGTGAACATCGTATGGGGATTCACTTGACGGCAATACACTGGGTATACTTGGCTTTTATCGTGCTGATCATCACACTGCTGATCAGGCGTCGCGATACGACGATGGTGTGCATCACAGGTATTTTTGCGCTCGGGCTGCTGGCGGTCGGGTCGCTTAGCGGCTCCGTGTCCGGCGTCTTCGAGTCTTTCATCTACGCAACGAAAGAATTGATGGGCACCATCATGATCATATCCATCATTGTGGCGATGAGCAGGGTGCTGATTCGCACCGGTATTAATGAGACGATGGTCGCCCCGTTAACCCGGTTTCTGAGAACACCTGCGATGGCCTATTGGGGAATCGGGCTAATTATGATGGTGACATCGTTCTTCTTCTGGCCATCCCCGGCTGTAGCGCTCATCGGCGCTGTGCTGCTGCCGGTAGCGATTCGGGTCGGGCTGCCTGCGATTGGAGCGGCCATGGCCATGAATCTGTTCGGACATGGAATTGCGCTATCGGGTGATTACATTATCCAGGGAGCACCTAAATTAACGGCCGATGCTGCAGGTCTTCCGGTGACGAGCGTGATGGCGGCAAGCGTGCCGCTGGTCATCGTCATGGGCGCGGTAACGACGTTCACAGCATTCTGGATCATGCGAAGAGAACAGCAGTTGGGCACTTTCAGAGACGGGCTGATCGCCGCCAACAACACGAAACATCCGCTCACGGAGCCTAAAGACGAAGGGGAAGGGATACAGCCGATTTCTCCAGGTATGAAAAAAGGGCTTGCCATCGCCATCCTGCTGTTGTTTGCGCTGGATGTGGCCACGATGTTTCTGCTGAATTTGCAGGGCGGTGACGCCACGGCCTTAGTGGGCGGTACAGCGGTGCTGATTCTGATGGTAATTACGCTGATGGCCCATCGGAATCGGGGGCTGGAGCAGATGACCTCCTACCTTATTGAAGGATTTATGTTCGGATTCAGAGTGTTCGGGCCTGTCGTTCCCATTGCGGCTTTCTTCTATCTTGGCGATGCTGCTTTCACTGAAATGTTCAGCGGTGATGCCCTCCCTGAGGCCTCACACGGCATTGTCAATGATCTGGGGCTGGCGCTGGCCAATACCGTTCCGCTCAATGGCGCGGTTGGCGCAGTGACGCTGACCATAACCGGGGCCATTACCGGACTGGACGGGTCCGGATTCTCGGGCATATCGCTGGCGGGCTCCATCGCCCAGCTCTTTGCCACGGCGATTGGTTCAGGCGCGGCGACATTGACAGCGCTGGGCCAAGTAGCAGCCATTTGGGTTGGCGGCGGCACGCTGATCCCCTGGGCGCTTATACCTGCTGCGGCGATCTGTGGAGTCAGTCCGTTTGAGCTGGCCAGACGGAATCTGAAGCCGGTCATGCTTGGCTTGGCTGTTACTACGGTTGTGGCTATGCTATTGATATAACCTTGTATTTATTCTTTAGAGGAGCCATAGTCAATAATAGTCATCTTTATGTCGTAAGAGATGGGGACGTGACTGAAAATATCATCCCAGTTGTCCTTCACCTTCTTCCAGACCTTGGGGTGCGAGATGCGAATCTGCTCTCCGAAGCCCGCAGCATCGGTATGATAGACATTCTGCAGCTTGTACAGAGCCTGTCCGAGCTGTTTGCGGGCTTGTTCCTCGAATTTTTCCTCGAGCTTCTGTAAAACAGTTGTCTGTTGAGGTGTGATGTCGGGCTGGCTCCAATCCTCAATCAGTCTGCCCTCCGAGCTAATTTTAATCTGAAAGGAGATGTCGTCTCCAGATACGATGGGGACGACCTTGGCGGAAGCATTCTTGATTTCGTAGGTAATGGCACGTCCATCTATCGTGTAGGTTTTAACAACACCACCAAGTTTTTTTTCCGTAATCCAGGACAAACCTTCGACTTCCGCCTCGCTTAATTCACCGACCCACTTGTTGGTCTCCCCTTTGATAATGGCTGCACCTGATAGGTACTGTTCTCCTTCAGCGGACACGATATTTTGGAGCATGAAGCTGGATTTGGATCTAACGTTGTTTTCAAGCATGACCAAGGTGACTGGAGGTAGAATTTTCTGATTGCGGTAACGGTTGCGGTGGGCATCTCTTAGCCTGAAGGCCGGAATTTCTCCGGGGTGTTGGGAATTTAACACCTCAGAAGCTTTGCCGTGACTGATCATAACCAGACAGCTCTCTCGAATGTCATTATCCCTGAATATGGAGTCAAAGATCTGTCCCATGCCGTACTGCTTGGCCAGTTCGCTGGACACTACAACGACCTTCAGGTGAAGTCCGACCAACGGCGGTTCATTCCGTAATGCGAATTGGCGGAACACCTGTAGGATCGAATCTCCGGTCAGCTGTTGATTTTGATAGGACCCCCCTTGTGAACCGGATGAGGGGCTGCCTTGACCGCCTTGCTTCTGAGAACTTCCGGCCGGGGCAATTTGTACCGTGACTGTCACTGTGTTCATTTTGGGGTAGTGGCCACCCTGTTCGTTGGCTTCCTGTTCAAATTTTGAAGGACTACCTACATCGAGTCCAAGCCCAATGTATACGCTCTGATCCTCTATTTCTCTGTGCCCCCAGCAACCGGTTGTAATCACCTGCAGCACAATGAAGGTCAGCATCAGCCCAATTCGCATGGTTCTGCTCATTTCCGCCTCATTCCTTTCTTTCGGATGACGCTGACAAGGAGAAGTATAGGCGGAAAGCCGCCGAACAAGATGATCGATGCTACACCTAGCATTTCCCCCAGCTTGACGGTCTCCATAAGAGTTTTCGGGACCATGGATACAATAAAGATCAATGGCAGCGTCACAAACAGGAGTGAATTTGGTTTTTTATTAAACATCGTCGAACATCCAAGAGAAGCAGCGTAGTGCATAATTGAGAAGGAGGTGAACATCTGCATAATCCAAATAACCAGCATCAGCGATTCGAAGCGTTCAAAGATGAGTCCTTGGTATTCGTAGCTCCGAACAAGAGTAAGGGTTGGATAGGTTTTGTTTGCGGTTGCATATAGGCCTAGGACGCCTATGGATAGAATCACTGTAATCAAAATGATCATTGTGGGTATCCATACACCGGCGTGCAGGGCGCGTATTCCTTGTTTCGGTGTTTTCATAAAAGCTATGAGAATGAATAGAATCTCGTAGCCGGTAAGGGCCGAAAGAGCAGGCATGATCCCGTGAAGAACAGGTGTGATGCCTGCCCCCAGCACGGGCCGCAACTGCTTGATATCGAATAGGTTTAGGCTGGACAGAATGCACACCATGAAAAAAATAAGGGTAATCGGCAACACGATTTCATTAAGCCTGGCCATGCTGTTGATGCCGCCAACGTTCAGGTAGAGGGCAATCCACATAAAAGCCATAATAATGGACCATCTTGGCGTGCCTTCAAGCAGAAAATCGCTGGTGACTTCGGTCATCATTCTGAGCTCATAGGCAGACATGGTGATGAAATAGACGATCATAATAATGATAATCACATAGGCTACCGATTTCCCTGTAATTTCCGGCATGAACTCATAGAGCGTCTTTCCCCTGAATCGCTGGCATAACCAGAGGATGAACAAGCCCGCCAAGAAGCAGATGAGGCCGCTAAGGATGACGGATATCCATATATCCGGAGTCCGGGCGGCTTCAAGCAGGTTCCTCGAAATCGTCATAATACTAGCGCCGAGGGTATAGTTAATCACTAGAACAGCTGCCTGTGCAGTGGTGATTTGATCTGTATGTTTGTTCGTTGTGCTGACCATAGAAGCAAACCTCTTTCTACTCAGTTCGTCCTGCGATCCTTATCACGGGGATTAAGCATGGCTGGGCGCTGTTTTAAGATTTTCAAAGGGGAGCGGATAACATAATCCTTCCAGTCCCGAAAACGATACGGCACCAATGGACTTAGATATGGGATGCCAAAGCTCCTCAGTTTCACCAAGTGAGAGCAGATCAGGAGGAAAAACATGATCACACCATACAACCCGAATATGCCTGCAAAGATCATAGCGGTAAAACGGAGAATGCGAAGCGTGATACCCGCACTGTATACAGGGATGGTGAAAGAGGATATCGCCGTTACCGCTACGACAATGATCAGAAACGGACTTACGATCCCGGCATTGACAGCCGCATCGCCAATGATAAGACCCCCGACGATACCCATGGCGGGGCCGATCGGCTTAGGCAGGCGGATCCCGGCCTCACGAAGAATCTCTATCGACAGCTCCATAATGAAGGCCTCGATAATGGACGGGAAAGGCAGCCCTTGTCTAGACTCGACGATGGACAGCGCAAGGCTGGTTGGTATCATACCGGAGTGATACGATATGAACGAAATGTACAGCGACGGGGCCCATAAGGCCAGGAATGCGGCAGAAAACCTCAAGAGTCGAACGAAGGAGCCTGAGATCCATCGTTCATAATAATCCTCCGGGGATTGCAATAGCATGCTGAACGTAACGGGCATGATTAAGGCAAACGGCGTCCCGTCCAGCAAAATAGCGGCTCTGCCTTCGAGAATAGCCCCGATAACTCTGTCCGGTCTCTCCGTATTTTGCAGTTGCTGAAACGGGCTTAGCGTGCTGTCCTCTATCAGCTGTTCGATATACCCTGAATCCATAGGGTCATCGATGGCCATTCTGCGTATCCGCGAATCAATCTCGTTGATCAGCTCCTGGTTGGCAATATCCTTCATATAGATGAGAACAAGCTCCTTCTTAACGCGGGTGCCCACCTCGTACTTCTTCATTACCATTCCTTCATCCTTGCCATGCATACGGAGCAGCCCCATGTTCTCGCCAATTCTTTCCGTGAATCCGATGCGTGGGCCGCGAAGGAGCGCTTCTGAAATAGGGTCCTCCACGTTTCGACTTTTTCCTTTGGCCATTCCGACGAGGAAGAATCCCTTCATACCCTCAATCAGCAAGCCTGAGCTTCCGTTCAGTACTCCCTGCACGAACGGTTGTAGCTTCTCACCCCATCGAAGATGACTGACGGTGAGGAGGTGGCTTTCTAAATAAGCTTGGATTGACTCGCTGGACTGCTCGAAATCCTCCCGGTCTGCCTCGGGGACTCCTTCTCTCATTAATGGAGCGATCAGATGGCTGTCAATCAGGTTGCTGTTCGCTAATCCTTCCACATAGACAACGACGGCCCGGCAGGAGGTTCCTCTGATGGTGAATTCGCGAAAATGGACATCTGCATTATGCGCCATGCTTTCTTGAAGCATTTGCAGATCTTGGTCGTATTGCCCTGTTCCCGAAATTTCGGATAGACTTGATTCCCGCTTAACATTCTTGCTCTTGTCTAAATGAAGGGAGAACACGGACCGAATGGAGTCTCGCAATCTTCTCGAGACCCATACAAACAAGATGGGGATGAGGATAACGAGGGTAGATTGTACAAAAACACTCCATTTCGGAATATAGAACATTACGGTAGACAGCAACCTGATCACCCCGATTCTGGCATGGTAGATATCAGGTGTATTTTTACCACAGGTTGGAGTGTTTATTCCTTTATTTTCTTTTCCACGCATAATTTATGAAACATATCGATATGCATAAGGCCGGTCGGGGGCGTGTTGCCCGCGGTTGCATACCGATGTAAGGACTGCGGAACGGGTCGCTGCGTCCGTGCATCTGCGTCCGATACGGCAGGGATGTTCTTCGAGCATCCACCGTGCCGCGGCCGTTACTCGCCAGAGAGCAGACATCCTAGCGGCATTGGCGCATGCCAGGAACTCCCCTTGTGTTTATGCGGAAATTTTGGGACAATAAAGAGCGGATGTTAAAAACCAAGGCACGCGCCATCATGCATCGTGCTTCATGAATAGAAAGAGGAAGATCAATGAACAAACCATCCATTTATGGATTAACTTTTGAACAGTTAACGGACTGGCTCGGTGAACGGGGACATCGGAAGTTCCGGGCAGGGCAGGTATGGGAGCAGCTCTATCGCAAACGGGTGTCGGCTTTTTCCGATATGACCGAGGTGCGGGAGGACTGCGTGAAGCTGCTTGAGGATCATTATGAGATTATGACCTTGAAGGAGCATACGAAGCAGGAGGCGCTCGACGGAACCGTCAAGTTTCTGTTCCAATTGGTGGACGGAAATCTGATTGAGACCGTGCTGATGCGGCATAAATTCGGCTTGTCCGTCTGTGTGACGACCCAGGTAGGCTGCAACATCGGGTGCAGCTTCTGCGCCAGCGGCCTGTTGAAGAAGAGCAGGGACCTGACCTCGGGTGAGATTGTGGAGCAGGTGATGCAGGTTCAGCATCATCTGGATCAAGTCGGCAAGGGCGAGAAGGTCAGCCACATCGTTGTGATGGGCATCGGCGAGCCGTTTGACAATTATGTGCACATGGCGAATTTCATTCGCGTCATTAAAGATCATAAGGGGCTGGCGATCGGCCCGCGCCACATCACAGTCTCGACCAGCGGCCTGGCGGATAAAATCGTGGAGTTTGCCGACAGCGATCTGAACGTGAATCTGGCGATTTCGCTGCACGCTCCGAACAATGAACTGCGTACTCGCATTATGAAGATTAATAAAGCCATTCCGATCGAGAAGCTGATGACCGCCATTGATTACTATCTGGATAAAACGAATCGGCGCATCACGCTGGAGTACATCCTGCTCAAGGATGTCAACGATCAGCCGGAGCATGCGCTAGAACTGGCCGAGCTTGTAGGTGAGCGGCGGCATCTGGCTAACGTCAACCTCATCCCGTACAATCCGGTCGATGAGCACAGCCAGTATCAGCGCAGCTCCAAGGAGACCATCACCGCTTTCTACGATACGCTCAAGAAGCAGGGGATCAGCTGCAGCGTGCGTCTGGAGCACGGTACCGATATTGATGCCGCCTGCGGGCAGCTGCGCAGCAAGCAGATCAAGAAGGCGCAGTGATCGGGGAAATCATCGGAATTACGAGAAAATCCGCTAGAAATAGCGGATTTTTTTGTTGAGAATAACAATTGAACAACCTATGAAGTGGGTTTTGAGGTAAAATATAACTGAATCATTACATAGAGATGCTACTGAAGGCGAACGATGGCCGAGTGTATTCAGCAATAAGTGAGGGGACGACGACGTGCATTATTTTTTAGTCTATATCCTGTCGATGCTGTTAGGAGTAGGGCTAATCATGTATGGAAACCGAGGAAACAAGAGGCTGGAGAAGTACACGGGCATTTTCATCGTTAGTTTAAATGTGCTTGTTCCGGTCTTGGGTTTTATTGCCGGTGTGATCGACGGATTCAAATCGTAGTGAGGGTGGCTTGAATTTCAAGCCGATATCGCAATTGGAGGGAATATGAAGGACATTGTATATATACTGTATGTCGTTATCCTAGGCGGCATCGCGGTGTTCACGGGGGAGATTGTCACGTTTGTTATGCTGGGCGTCATTCTGATTGCTCTGCATAATATACTGAAGGTTCAACAAGAAATTTCAAGGAAGCTGGATCGTCTGAATCAGCGAGAGAGGGAATAGCTCCCGAGCCCGATCGACGCATTAGAGGGATATCGTCCGATAAATTGTACACCGTCGTCCAGTGACGAACAACGCCCCAATCCTTTCTGCCTGAGCAGGAGTGATCGGGGCGTTGTTTAGTATAGAGCAACGTATGGGATTATACAGCCAGTGTGAATGAACCGCATCCCATCCTCAAGGCAGTCTCTCGAATCTATTCTCTTGGGCATCAATTAACGCTAATTTGTAATTCAGCTTCTCCAGCGCTTTCATGAGCCTGCTGATTTGATCCTCCACTTTGTTCTTCTGGCTGAGGAGCATCATTTTTCTTAGAGGCAGTGTCCGATTTCCGCTTTTGTACAGCTCGGCATACTCTTTGATCTCGGCCAGAGGCAGTCCTGTCGAACGAAGGGCTTGAACCATCTCAACACAATCGACGTAGTGGTCGCTGAATTTGCGAACGCCGTTAGCGTCCCGGTCAACAGCGGGCAGTACGCCTTCTTTCTCATAGAAACGGAGTGTATACGGGGAAATGCCGGTTCTTTCCACAACTTCCTTCATCGTAAAAGCCATAAGCTATCGTCACCGCCTTTGTGTGCTTAGAGGTACTCTAATCTTATTGTACAGTCCGCGCTTGCTTTCCGTCCAATCTCCTCCCGCCGTTACAGGCATCAGGGTATGCATTTGACTTCGAGCAACTGTAACCCGGTAAGCTTAGAGAGAAATCTGAACTGAGGAAGAGGAGGGTTTACCCGTGACCAAAACAGTATTGATTACAGGCAGCTCCACCGGGCTTGGTTATACGGCAGCACAGAAATTTGCCCGAGAAGGATGGAATGTCATTGCGACCATGCGCAAGCCGGATCAAAGGCTGGCGGAGATCTACCCGGAGCGGATTGCCGTCTACGAGCTGGATGTGACGAAGCCGGCGACGATTAAAGCTGCGATCCAGGCAGGTGTGGAGAGGTTCGGCCGGATTGATGCGGTCGTGAATAACGCCGGTGTCAGTGTCCTGTCGATATTCGAAGCAACACCGATGGAGGTGGTGCGCAGCGTTTACGATACGAATGTCTTCGGCGTCATGAATGTCATCCAGGCGATTACGCCCTATTTTCGTGAACAAGGGGGTGGAACGATCGTTAACGTCACCTCGAATGTCGGCTTCACATCCAATCCGCTGTTGTCGATTTATGTGTCTACCAAGCATGCGGTTGAAGGGCTGACTGAATCTCTGTCCTACGAACTGGAATCGCAAAATATCAAGATTAAGCTTGTGGAGCCGGGCGCGATGCGCACGACAAACTTTGCTGCGAATACGATGGCTGCGACCGAAGGTGTGTCGGTCCCGCCCGCGTATAAGCCTTATTATGATTATATGATGAATACGATGATGAACTATCCGTTTGATAATGCGGACGAGAACCAGGTTGCGGATCAGGTGTATGCCGCTGCCTGTGATCCGTCCATTCGGCTGCGCTACCTTGCAGGGCCGGACGCGGAGGAAACGGCGAGACTGAGGTGGACCCGCTCGGAAGAAGAGTATATGGCGACGATGCGTGATTTGCTGGGACAAACGGCTTGGCGCAACAGCCGGCCTGATGTTGAACAATGATGTGCAACTCTCTATGACAAAGGTGGCTTGGAACATGGAAGACAGACTGCATCCTGAACTGAAGTCGATGTTTGCTGGTTTGCCGGAAGTTATCTACACGAGGGGGAACCTGGAGGAGAAAAGAATGGAGATGCAGCAATTTGCTGCGGCCATGGCGGCGACGCTGCCTGTGCATGAGGGGGTTCTGACCTCGGAACGGTATATTCCATGCGTGGCGGACGGTCCGGACGTCCGGATCAAAATTTACGAGCCGCGAGAGAAGAAGGGCGCGCTTCCGGGCCTTCTCTATATTCATGGCGGCGGATATATCCTCGGATCCGCTGATATGATGGATCCCGCTATGAAGCAGATGGTATCCGAGCTCGAATGCATCATCGTGTCAGTAGATTATCGGCTAGCGCCTGAGCATCCGTATCCGGCACCGCTGGAGGATTGCTATGCCGCGCTGAAGTGGTTCGCGGACCATGCCGAACAACTGGGAGGTGACAACTCCCGAATTGCTGTGATGGGCCCGAGCGCCGGCGGCGGATTGACCGCTGCGCTCTCCCTCCTGGCCAGAGATCGGCAGGGGCCTGCGATCATGTTCCAGATGCCTCTATATCCGATGATCGATGATCGGATGGTTACCCCGTCCAGCCAGACGATCACGGACGACCGGGTATGGAGCAAGGCCAAGACAGAACTGGCCTGGTCGTTGTATTTAGGGGAACGCGAAGACGGAGCGATCTCTCCCTATGCGGCCCCGGCTCGCGCAACCGACTTGTCCGGTCTTCCTCCAACGTATATCTGCGTTGGCGATCTGGACCCGTTTCGCGACGAAACGATCGAGTATGTGACCAGGTTGGCCGAGGCAGGAGTGCCTACGGAATTCCATCTCTACCCGGGGTGTTTTCATGGCTTCGAGGAGTATGTTCCCGGCGCCGAGATCAGTCAGCGTGCTGTGAATGAATACAAGACAGCATTGAAGCAAGCCTTGCATAAGTAACGATGCATGTGCATCCGCATGCGCCGGCATGATATAAGGATACGGGGAAGAAGCTGTGCACCATCCCGATCAGGTTAGCCAACAGCGGATTTGGGATATATACAACAATGTCGCGGTCAGCGCAATGCTGACCGCGACATTGTTTAATGTTTCGGGCGAATCCTTACTATAATGGGGCTCCGGTCTGCTCCTGGCGATA
Source organism: Paenibacillus sp. 7541 (assembly GCF_002276395.1). Taxonomy (NCBI): domain Bacteria; kingdom Bacillati; phylum Bacillota; class Bacilli; order Caryophanales; family Paenibacillaceae; genus Paenibacillus; species Paenibacillus sp. 7541. The sequence continues at coordinate 17,377 of NZ_NQLZ01000030.1, forward strand.
AGGCGGCTTGCCATTGCTGCCGGGGCTCTTCTTCTTCCTTCCCTGCGCGCCGATCAGCAGTGAACCGAACGGCAGCAGGCTGGCCAATTTGGCGATGCCAATCGAGCCTGCGGCAACGATCAGGAAGGTGATGAGGGTCGCGATCAGATGCGAGCCCTCCAGCTGCATCGGCCGGGTGACCCCGGAGACCAGCATCAGCACAAACGCATGGGCGAGGAATCCGCCGAATGAATGGCGGCCGACGAACAGCATGAACCGCTTCATCATCCCGCCATGCCGGTCGATGATGACGGCCAGGCCATAGACAGCCATCAACTGGGCGACAATGAGCAGGAAGATGGTCGGCCGCAGGTAAGTAGAGGCCCCCAGCATCATGCTCGTTGTCGATATCCCCAGCAGCTCATATCCCGCCCAGATGTACAGGAGAATGAACGCCAGTCCGCTTGCCAGCAGACTGCTGACGGCAACCCGGCGAAACCGGTCCAGTCCGTACGCGCACACCGCTCCGAGCAGAAAATAGAAGAAATAGAACACAAACCATTTGGACCGATGGACCATCAGCCATTCCCAGAAACCCCCGATGGCGGCAGCGCTGGCGCCGGCCCGGTAATAGGAAAACCAGGTCAGTGCCCCGTATACGATAGCCGCACCTGCCACCAGCATAAGAGTGCGCCGGAATGCCTGCTCAGGCTCCCGCTGAATGAAGCTGTGCACAGGCTTGGCCAGTCTCAGCAGCAGCGGCAGCAGCAGGTAAAACTGGAAGATCATCAGGATGAACCACAGATGATAGCCATAGCTTGGCTCTACCAGCTGACGGACAAGCGTGGTCCACGTGCCGGCTGCGGTGAACGAATGGCCGGATATGATGCTGACGGACACCCAATAAATGACGGTCCACGTCAGGAACGGTACCAGAATATCGGTTGCCCGCTTCCGCACGTACGTTAGATAATTCAGCTTCTCCGCGTAGTTATAGAACAGGATCAGCCCGGACAGAAACACGAAGGTCGGCGTGCCAAACCGGGTGAAGTGAAACAGCATGCCCAGCATGACCGCATCCGGCTGCGCGATGTCCGGTCTATATATATATTCTGCAATGCAATGCTGCATTGTGATCGCCATGAAAGCCATTGCCCGCAGCAAGGTCACTTCCTCAATGCGCTCTTTTCTCATCGTCTCCCCCTCCGTTCTCTCTATTTACAAATCTGTGAGATGATGTCATGTTCGTTCGAGCCATTATAACAAAAAAACTGCGAAAAAGGCACACCTCATCCAGTTCCATATTCATCCCCCTGTTCTTCAAAGCAAGGCGCTCGAAAAATCACATTGACAATCGAGCAAGCCCGGCGATAATATATACTGAACGTTCGGTATAAATGAATGAATACACAAGAGATGAACCTGGGGGAGCGAGAGATGAAAGCATTGGCAACCAGAAACAACGGAGCGATTTTATTGCTCATGTTTAATATATTTATAGGATTTGTAGGTGTCGGTCTGGTCATTCCGATCATGCCAACCTATATGAATGTGCTGGGTATTTCCGGAACGATGGTCGGTTTTCTCGTGGCTGTATTTTCGTTAACTCAATTTCTGGTGGCCCCGTATGCGGGAAGCTGGTCAGATCGTTATGGGCGTAAATGGATCATCGTTGCCGGCCTGTTCATATTTGCGTTATCCGAACTGCTCTTCGGTCTGGCAACGAATGCGCTGCTGCTCTTTATCGCAAGAATGCTCGGCGGCGTATCCGTCGCCTTTATCATGCCTGCTGTCATGGCTTATGTAGTCGATATTACGACAGAGGAGGATCGCGGCATGGGCATGGGCTGGATCAATGCGGCGATCTCGACCGGTTTTATCATCGGGCCGGCCATCGGCGGCTTTCTTGCCGAGTATGGTCTGCGGGTGCCTTTCTTTGCAGCGGCGGGAGCTGCAGCCTTGTCCGGTCTCGTGTCTATGCTGATTCTGCCGGAATCGCTGGACAAGAGCACGCGACTTGCCGCACAGAACCGGGAGGAACAGAAGGAGTCCCAGCTCGTGCAGCTGATGGGGTCTTATCGTACGCCTTATTTTACCGGGCTGTTGATCATCCTGATCATTTCGCTCGGACTATCACAGTTTGAGACGGTGCTGGGACTTTTCGTAGATCATAAATACGGGTATACCCCTGGCCAAATTGCGTGGCTGATCGCGGTTGGCGCTATCGTTGGCGCGGTGATGCAGCTCACCCTGTTTGGGCGATTGATCCATTGGATCGGGGAGAAGAGGCTGACGGTATATTGCCTGTTATTGATGGCCATATTCATGGTAACCACGATTTTCTCCGCGCAATATTGGATGATGCTCGTATCCGTGACGATCGTTTTCCTGGCGGTCGACTTCGTACGTCCGGCCATCAGCACGTATTTTTCCAGGATAGCGGGGAATGAGCAAGGGCTTGTCGCCGGGCTGAATGCGTCCTATACCAGTCTGGGGAATATCGGCGGCCCGATTCTGGCAGGAGCCCTGTTCGATATCGAGATCAACTCTCCGTTCCTGCTCGGCAGTCTCATCGCCCTGGTGGGCTGGATGTTCAGCCTGCGCTGGATTCACAAACCGGTGGAGCGGCCAGCCGATACGGCAAGATAAGCGGGCTTGTTGATGTCGGGGCGCGCATGCGCCCCGGGCGGTTAATCCAGCGAAAAGCACGAAGGAGAGATAATGAAGGGAGCAAATTCGTGAATCGAAAAAAGGAGCAAGGGGAACAAACGAAGAAACAGGTAGCTGAAGCAGCCAAACATTTATTTGCCCAGAAGGGCTACAAGGGAACCTCCATCGAGGACATCGCAGCGGCCACGGGCAAGAGCAAAGGCAACATCTACTATCACTTCGGCAGCAAGGAAGGACTATTTCAATATCTGCTGGATGAATGGGACCGGGATTGGCTGGAGCAATGGAGAGAGAGGGAATCCACCTGGTTCACCATTACCGAGAAGCTCCAGGGTCTGGCTGAACATATTGTGAAGAATGACCTGAACCATCCGCTGACCAAAGCAATGGACGAGTTTCTCAGTAGCGAGTGGGACAACAGTGAAGTACAAGACAAGGTGACGGAGTTCTATACGGCGCAGATTACCTTCTATCAGGAAATTTTGCAGGCGGCCATGGCAGACGGGCAGATCCAGCAGCATGATGAGCGGATGCTCGCCGTCATTCTTGGTGCCCTGATGATGGGTCTTGGCGAGATGTCCCGGCGCACCCAGGTGAATGATACACTCGAGCTGTATCGCCAAGCGATGCATGTCTTTCTGCAAGGGACGCTGGACCCGGGGACCTGAACAGATCAGGGCGTAGGGATGGCCTACGCCTCGACCTGCATATGCGGACATCTTTTCTTCAATTCATCGATAAACCTCTCCGGTTCCTCCGGCGAAATCTTCACACTCCCAAACGCCGCTGTCGTATAGAAGATCTCAAGCCCCTCGCGCGCGGACATCACCCGATAACCGGTATAGATGGCTGTTGTCGGCGCAGCCTTAGTGATGCTCTGATAAGGAATTCGGCTTCGAAACGGACCTCCGCTCACAAGTAAATCCTCTTGACGAAATACATATTTAATGGACAAGGTGCACCACAACAGAAAGGCTGTTATCGCCCCGAATATACAGCCCAGAACGACAATGACCTCCAGTATATTGCCCACCTCAAGAAATAGCGGCCAGAAGGTTGCGAGCGCCAGGATGAGTATGATGATCATAAGAAATCTTTTATAAAACCGGTCTACTTTCGAACGATAAATCATCCCATGATCAGCCCCTTTAATAAGTGATATGGAAACAGCTTTGAAAGTCTATTATATCGCATTCTCCGCCGCCTTAGCGTCATTACTTAGGATAAGCCGTCATGGCATATAATGAATATCGGGCAATTATACCGAACGTTCGGCTGGAGGAATGTTGCAACTGTCATAGTCAAGGCCGGATATGTAAAGTATAGTAAGAACATCAGCGGCGGATTTCAAGTTCGATCTGCGGGCACGTTTATTTATGAGACGATCGGCTGGAGAGAGCGCTGGCGGATGTGCAGACATATCTGCCGAATATCCAAATTGTCGTAAATATTTAACAGCAAGCGTCAACAAATTTACATCACTGTAAACCTCTTGAGGCCGGAATTATGTTATCCTAGACATACTTAGCTGTGCGCCCGGATCAATGTGTGCGCATTCATATTCCAATTAGGGAGGGGATAATCCGTGAATATTGAAGTGCGTTTATGCCCGAAGGAACAGTCATTTATCATTCATAACTTGTATCCGCTGTACTTGCATGACATGTCTGAGATATGGGGAACCCGACCTAATCCGTACGGTATCTTTGATGAAGATGCCGGCGTAAGAACGCTGAGTGAGTTGAGCGAACGGCATGAGAACTGGTGGGAGCAGCCATCCGATCTCTTTCCATACCTGATCACAGTGGACGGCAGCGCAGCAGGATTCGCGCTTGTGACTGATGAGTCGGAGGCATCCTCCCCGAACACAAAGTATCATCTGAACGATTACTTTGTGCTGCGCGCTTATCGGCGGCAGGGTGTCGCTCAGAAGGCAGCGGTGCAATTATTCAACCAGCTTCAAGGCGGCTGGGAGCTTCAGACGAATTCGAGCGAGCGGAATATGACAAGCCAGATTTTCTGGCGGAGAACGCTGGATACGTATACCGGCGGGAAATACACCGAGGGCAAAGGCGTTCACCCGAAAAAAGGAGACATGGCGGTCTTCCGGTTCAGCAGCAACAGATAAACGCCCCGGTGACACGGAATCAGGCGGGGACTGCGTATAAGACGGTCTGGCGCCTCTTGACGGAAGCCGATAGTTGGGATAGACTAATAAAAATTTGAAATGCACTGATGAGGAAGCCGATATCGTTGGAGCTGGTTCAGAGAACTGCTGGCAGGTGCGAAGCAGTCAGCGGCGATAGAGATGGCCGTCGCCTCGGAGCAGGTGCGCTGAAGGTTACATAGGCTGTGTAGGCGCATCCGGAATCCCGCCGTTATGTATTGGGAAGCATCCGCTTAGGAGTCTTGCGAATGATGCAGGCTTCATGCGGTGTTGAGGCGCGCGCCGGGAACGGTGCGAAGTTGGGTGGTACCGCGGATTGAACTCCGTCCCTTGTGGGGCGGAGTTTTTTGGTGCAGCTGGAGGGTTATAGGCCAGATACTTATTAGGAACGAGTATCCTTTGGCATGATTCAATAAATAACTAGAACATGAAGGCATATAAGCCGATAGCACTGTTCTAAGAGGAGATGGATAACAATGGTTCATACAATTGCAATCGAGCCGACAACCAACAAGAAGCCGAAGCCTTCGGGCGAGCGCCTGGAGTTCGGGACGGTATTTACCGATCATATGTTCATGCTTGATTATGATGAGGGCAAGGGCTGGCATGACCCGCGCATCGTGCCGTATCAGCCGATTGAGCTGGATCCGGCGGCCAAGGTTTTCCATTATGGCCAGACGGTATTTGAAGGGCTGAAGGCCTATCTGACGGAGGATCAGCGAACGCTTCTGTTTCGTCCCAACAAAAATATCGAGCGTCTGAACCTGTCCAATCATCGTCTAAGCATCCCGGCGCTGGATGAAGAGCTGGTTATGCAGGCGATCTCGGAGCTCGTGCTGATTGACCGCGACTGGATTCCTTCCGAGCCGGGAACATCGCTGTATATTCGTCCGTTCGTGTTTGCAACCGAACCGCTGCTGGGGGTTGCCCCATCGCGTCAGTATAAGTTCATGATCATTCTGTCCGTCGTTGGCTCCTATTATCAAGAGGGCATTAACCCGGTCAGCATCTATGTGGAGCCGAATTATGTCCGGGCCGTAACCGGCGGCGTGGGGCATGCCAAGACGGCAGGAAACTACGCGGCCGGCTTGAAGGCACAGGAGGAAGCCCATGAGAAAGGGTATTCGCAGGTGCTGTGGCTGGACGGGGTTCATCGCAAATATATCGAAGAGGTCGGGAGCATGAACGTCTTCTTCAAGCTGGGGGATACCGTTGTGACCCCGGCGCTTAACGGAAGTATCCTGAACGGGGTGACGCGGAATTCGGTGCTGGAGCTGCTGCGCCACTGGAACATTCCGGTCGAGGAGCGGGCGCTGTCCATCGACGAAATTGCGGAAGCCCATCGCAGCGGCCAGCTGATTGAAGCGTTTGGCACCGGCACGGCAGCTGTAATCTCACCGATTGGCGCTTTGGAATGGCAGGGGAATAAGATGGTCATTCACGGGGGAACAACCGGCGAGCTGTCCAAGCGGGTGTATGATACGATTACGGGCATTCAGCGCGGAACGATGGAAGATCCGTTCGGCTGGACGGTGGAGCTATCCCGTTAATCGATCCGGCGCGCGGCGGCTGTGAGGATCGCACTGCGTCTGCTCGCGGTCAAGCGAGGTGATCCGGTGCCCCGGGCCGTTGTAACCAAGCGGGGAAAAGACAAAGGACCTTGCCGCTTATGGGAGATGGATTCCCGTGAGCGGACAAGGTCCTTGTTGTTATGCTCTTACGATCAGCGTGCAGAGGGGATAGAGCCCGGCGACTGACTGGAGCCGGAACTTGAGCTTGGGCTCGCGCTGGCGCGCAAGGCCTGGTGCCAGCATTCATATCTGTTCCAGGCGGCGCCGCGCTCGAGCAGGGACTTGCATGTATAGATCCCTTCCTCGATTGAATCGGCGTTGCCGCACAGGTGGAGCCGAACCGCCGCATTCAGCAGCACCTGATTGGTGAAGGCGATGTGCGCCTCGCCTTGCAGCACTTCCTCGGCGGTCTTCAGCTGCTCGGCTGCGGTCCAGTCCTTGTCGGGGGGAGTGGCCTCCAGGCCGAAGGTCTCCGGATCAATCATATGCATGTGCGATTCCCCGTCCTGGATCAGATGGACGCGGGTCGGCCGGTGGATGAACAGATCCTCTGATCCCTCTGTACCCTGCACGATGAGCGCTTTACGGTATTTGAGCGTCTCCATCAGCTGGCCCATCCGGTCGAACACGGTGCTGTGAAATACGCCGTACACGATATAATCAGCGTGACTGTAATCCAGCAGCTTCTCTGCGGTATTCAGAATCGTTCGCATGCCAAGCTCCTCCCGCAGAGGCCGGAGCGCTTGCAGCGGCGGACACCACTGCTCGGCATCGACCAGCAGCACGCCGCTCTGTTTGGCTGCCATCAGGGCATGGTCGGGCAGGACGCTTGCCGAGTCGATGCCCTTCTGTCGTAGCAGATCCATCAGGGTTACGCCCCATTTAGGAGGCAGAGAGGCCATCCCGTGCAGCGTTACAGGTACACCGGCCGCGGCAAGCAGAAACGCAGTGGCGAAGGTGGCGTAAAAAGATGATTTTCGCCCGTCATACGGACCCGCGCAGTCCAGGCCCGCATGAGCCGATGAGCGGTATGTCCGCTCCCGCAGCACGTGCACGAACGCCTCCAATTCCTCGGCACTCTCCATCTTCATGCGTTCCGCAACGAAGAACGCTCCGATCTGGGCGGGAGTTGCTGTTCCATCTATTATCGACTCGGCTGCGGCAAGAGCTTCGCTGTAATTCAGATCACGGGCGCCCCGCTTGCCTCTGCCGACCTCTTTCAATATATCGATCATCGTCATCATCAGGACCTCCGTTTCGTCAATCACGTTCTCTCCCGCCTCGGACAAGGAAGCGGCCGATCGGTGGATCTCTTGGCCTGTTGGCCTCGCTGGGCAGGGAGTCTTGTCACATAGGACGTCACGCCTTCAGCTGCTGATGAGCCTTAACTATGGAAGTCGCCACATCGACAATCCGCTTGCGCTCATTCATGGCTCTACGCCGCAGCAGATCATAGGCCTCCGCCTCGGATATCCGGTTAATGTCGCATAGAATGCCTTTGGCCATGTCAATCCATTTTCGCTCTTCAAGCTGGGCTCGCAGCTGCCGTCTTTCCGTATCCCACTGCTGCCGGTCGAAGAATTGCTTCGCTCCAATATGCAGCGCCCAGTGAAGCTCGGCGGGGCTCATGGTTGGCGTCATAATGCCATCGATCGGAACATCGTCCTCGCATGCGGCTGCTGATGCCGTTGCGGCGTACGGGCTGCACCACCACAGCAGCGGCATGGACTTCCACTCATTCAATGTCCTGTGCCAGGTGTTAAGCCTAGCCATAGGCAGATGGACGACTGCGGCATCGATGTCGTGAATACAGCGGGGGACATCCGCTGCGGAACAGGCGGTATATACTTGGTATCCACACTCGTTCAGGCTCTCCTCGGCCACCGCAGTGGATTCGATCGAGGTCTGTTCCTGCCCGGCGGCAGCGGAGCCCTGTTCATGAATAAGGAGTAAGCAGCGCATCGAAAGAAATCCCCCCTCATTGAGAAGCTGATTATCATCAGTTGCAATCGTACATGTCAATTAATATAACATATAAATCAAGGCTTGTTTCACGGGACGTTTAAGTTTCAATCCCAGTGTACTCCAGATGATAACTTATTTTCATTTTTTCATAAAGAGGGTAATTTCCCTGCGGCATCAAGAAAAACGATGGTTCCATCGCAGTTTTCAGTTCGGTCGATTAGGAAAAACGCTGCGGCTGTAGCGAATTTCCAATCCCGGGTGATAGGTAATAAAAGATTACGCAAAGATAGAAAAAATTTTTTTATCTCGAAAATTATGTAATGTATATTGACATGAAAACCGGCGTCTTATATAGTTAAGAGCAATAAAACCATAAAAACATTGTTCACGGATACAACGGTGTGTCCGGGTAGAAGCGGCAACGAAGCCTGCCTTCGCCAGATCAGAAGAGAGATGATGGGTCTTTTTTCTTGGCGAATGCAGGCTTTTTCTGTTGTTTTTCACCCCTGAACATAGCCGAAAAGGAGAGAACCTGCGATGAACGAACCTAAGAAGTTAGTGCTGGTTGGCAACGGGATGGCGGGCGTAAGAACGATTGAGCATGTGCTGAAGCTGTCGCCCGGAGCGTATGAGATGACGGTATTTGGCGCGGAACCTTATCCGAATTATAACCGGATTATGCTCTCCAAGGTTCTGGCGGGCGGCACGGATATGAAGGAGATCATAATCAATGATCTGGATTGGTACGAATCGAACGGCATTCAGTTATATAAAGGAGATGCCGCTGTCCGGATTGATACGGACAACCGCAAGGTCATCTCTGAATCCGGTGTCGAGGCCTCGTATGATGCGCTCATTATCGCAACGGGCTCGAATCCGTTCATCCTTCCCATCCCGGGCGCCCGGAAGGAAGGCGTGATTGGTTTTCGGGACATCCATGACTGCAACAAAATGATCGAGGCGGCAAAGTCATACAAGAAGGCGGCGGTCATCGGCGGCGGATTGCTCGGACTGGAGGCGGCGCGGGGCCTGCTGAACTTGGGCATGGACGTCACGGTGGTCCATCTTGGCAAGCACTTGATGGATCGCCAGCTGGATGCCCCGGCTTCCGAAATGCTGCGCCGCGAGCTGGAAGAACAAGGCATGAACTTCCTGATGGAGAAGCAGACGGCTGCGATTATCGGCAGGCGCCGGGCGGAGGGGCTGGAGTTCGCGGACGGGAGCAGGCTGGAGGCCGATCTGGTGGTGATGGCCGTTGGCATTCTGCCGAATGTGGAATTGGCTAAATCGGCCGGGCTTCAGGTCAACCGTGGCATTATCGTGGATGATTACCTGCAGACAAGCGCTCCGGGCGTGTATGCGGTCGGGGAGTGTGCAGAGCATCGGGGGATTGCCTACGGGCTAGTCGCGCCGCTGTATGAGCAAGGGGCTGTGCTGGCCAAACGCCTGGCCGGCGTGGACACAGACGGGTACGCGGGCTCGGTCACTTCGACCAAGCTCAAGGTATCGGGTGTGGATGTGTTCTCTGCCGGGATGTTCAATGATGCGGAGGGCACCCGCTCGCTGCGGTATCAGGATGACATTGACGGTGTATATAAAAAGATCGTGCTCAAGGACGACAGGCTGATCGGCGCCGTCTTGTTCGGGGATACGTCAGACGGTGCATCCTTATTCTCCCTGATCAAGAGCGGCGAATCTGTTGCGGGACGGGAGAAGGAGCTGCTGCTCGGCTACCAGACCGGGCAGTCCTCGCTGTCGCCGCTCGCCCGGCTTGAGTCCTGCTCGGAGGATGAGATTATATGCGGCTGCAACGGTGTGACGAAAGGGCGCATCGTCGAGGCGATTGCCGACGGCAATCACACGGTAGGAAAGATCAAGGGCTGCACGAAGGCGTCGGCCTCCTGCGGCGGCTGCAGACCGGAGGTGGAAGGGCTGCTTCAGCTCTACGGCGGGGATATGGCCGGTGAGCCGGTCAAGGAGGGCATCTGCGGCTGCACGTCACTGAGCCGGGATGAGATTGTATCCAGCATAAAGGAGCTTCGCCTGCTCAGTGTCAAGGAGACGATGAACGTTCTGGGCTGGAGCGAGCCCGAAGGCTGCTCGAAATGCCGCCCTGCGCTCAACTACTATTTGGGCATGCTGTGGCCAGCAGAGTACGCCGACGAGAAGGAGTCGCGGTTCACGAACGAACGGTACCACGCCAATATTCAGAAGGATGGGACGTATTCGGTTGTGCCGCGGGTGTACGGGGGCGTAACCTCACCGGCTGATCTGAAGAAGATCGCGGCGGTAGCGGAGAAATACAATGTGCCGATGGTGAAGTTCACAGGCGGACAGCGGCTGGACCTGCTCGGGGTGAAGAAGGAGGACCTGCCGAAGATTTGGGAGGAGCTCGACATGCCGTCAGGCCACGCCTATGGCAAGACCCTTCGGACCGTGAAGACCTGCGTGGGCTCGACCTTCTGCCGATTCGGCACGCAGGACTCCATCGGGATGGGCATTGAGCTGGAGAAAGCATTCGAGCGTCTCAACACCCCTGCGAAGGTGAAGCTGGCGGTATCGGGCTGTCCGCGCAACTGTGCGGAAGCCACGATTAAAGATCTCGGTGTGGTTGCGATTGACGGCGGCTGGGAAATCTACGTCGGCGGCAATGGCGGGGTCAAGGTCCGGGCAGCGGACTTGCTCTGCACGGTGAAGACCGAGGAAGAAGTGATGGAATGGACCGGAGCCTACCTGCAGTACTACCGCGAGACGGCCAACTGGAATGAGCGGACTTCGGTCTGGCTTGAACGGGTGGGGCTTGATGCCATCAAGGCGGCTCTCGAGAAGCAGGAAGACCGTCAAGCGCTCGTATCCCGGATCGAGGAGACGCTGAGCCGGACAACCGATCCGTGGAAAGAAATCATCGAGAATCCGGAACTGCGCAAGAACTTCATGCCGCTGGCTGAAGCCGGAGCGGGTGCCGGTGAAACCTTGGGAGGTAGAAGGTCATGAGCAAAATATTTGTTGCGAATCTGGAGGATATCGATCCCAAAGGCGCGCGCACGCTTCGTATCGAGGATACAGAAATTGCGTTATTCAAGCTCAGTGACGGCAGCGTAAAAGCGGTGGAGAACCGGTGCCCGCATAAAGGCGGCAAGCTGTCTGAGGGCATGGTATGCGGAACGGCGGTGCACTGCCCGCTGCACGATTGGAAGATCGACCTGGCCAGCGGGCGCGTGTACGAGCCGGACGACGGATGCATTACGACCTTCCGGACGGAGATTGACGGCACAAGCGGTTCGGTCTATATCGTCCTCTAGACCGGATGCAGGTGCCGCGCGCGTGCGCTTAACAGAACGGTCTGAAGCTTCATGAATGACAATTACAGGAGGTGCACCATATGCGGACAGCAGGCAGGGTCAGTATCGTTGGAGCGGGACCGGGGGATCCGGAATTCATCACTGTGAAGGCGCTGAAACGTATACAGGAGGCCGACGTGATCTTGTACGACCGGCTGGTCAATGAAGAGCTGCTGTCCTATGCGCCGCCAGAGGCGATCCGCATATACTGCGGCAAAGCCCCGGGGGAGCATGCGGTGCCCCAGGAGGGGATCAACAAGCTGCTCATCCGCTATGGGCTGCAGGGCAAGCGGGTGGTCCGGCTCAAGGGCGGCGATCCCTTCGTGTTCGGCCGTGGCGGGGAAGAGGTGCTGGCGCTTGCCGCCTACGGCATTCCGCATGAGGTCATCCCCGGAATTACATCCGCCATCGGCTCGGCGGCTTCGGCGGGCATTCCGCTAACCCACCGCGGTGTGGCGGCATCCTTCGCCTGTGTGACAGGCAGCCGCTGTCACGGTGATGGTACGCCGGTCCGGTGGGATCTGCTGGCGCACAGTGTGGATACGCTTGTGATCTATATGGGCGTCAAGCAGATACCGTTCATCCGGGAGCAGCTGCTGCTTCATGGCAAGCCTGGTGCGACCCCGGTTGCCTTCATTGAGCAGGGAACGACCCACCTGCAGCGGAGCTTCCTGTGTACCGTGGAGGATATGCAGGAAGTGGCTGCGCAGGTGAAGCTGGGCAATCCGGCGCTGATCGTAGTCGGTGAGGTAGCCCATATTCCGGAGCAGGTCGCAGCGCTGCAGAGCGCTGCGTCCATGCGAATTGGTTAATGGCGGGGGACGCTCGCCGAATCTTAGGTTAAGTCAAATTCTCAAGGCTGTTCAGAGGCAGGTCATGCGGCGGGGCATGGCCTGCTTTTTGTTGCAGGCCTGCTTCCCGGCAGAGGTGCTATCGCGCCTGGTAAATTGCATTTATTATCCGTGGCGGTTCTTGAAGTCGCGTGGTAGGATGGGGGTAATTGAATGGTTTCGTGAATATTCATAATCCAGGAGGTGCCGGCAATGGACCGCCCGCAAAGCATTTTGCCTGACCAGATTGCATTTACCCATGCTGCATTTCCGTTCACAGCCTCCACCACGAGAGGGATCTTCATCGGGGCTCAGCGCCTTCACTGGCATCATGCGCTGGAGCTCAATTATATCCGCAGCGGCACGGGCTATATTGTGATCAATGGGATGAGGCTGTCGTTCAAACAGGGCGACCTTATTCTGATCAACAGCAATGATCTTCACCGGGCCTACGAAACGGACAACCTGGTGATGGACGTGATGATGTTCGAGCCTTCGCTGCTTGCTATCGATTTGAAATATGATCCGGATCTGCTGCTGCCGTTTCGTGCTTTGGGAACGCGTTTCCCGCATGTCGTGAATGCCGACTCGCCGATATATGACGAGCTGGTGCTGCTGTTCAGCCGGATGATGGAGGAGAACCGCATCAAGGGGACGTCCTTTATGAGCCTGATTCGTTCGGATCTGATCCGCTTCTTGAGCCTGGCGAATCGCCATCTCACGGCACCGGCTCAGGAGAAGCAGCGAGTTCCGGTTCCTGTTCGCGGAATGCATGCGCTCAAGGAGGTGCTGCGGACGATGGAGCTACATTTTGCCTACGGGTGGACGCTGCGCGAGCTGGCCGATCTGACGCATCTTAGCCCATCCCGCTTCAGCGCGCTGTTCCAGCAGGTAGTCGGAACGTCGCCGCATCATTATTTGATCCAGCTTCGGCTGACTCATGCCGTTCATCTGCTGGAGACAACGGATCATAAAATTATCGAGATCGCTGAAAGCTGCGGTTTTCGCAATCTGTCCAATTTCAACCGGCTGTTCAAGCTGCATATCGGGGCTTCGCCGAGCGAGGTTCGTGAACGCGCTTATACGGGGGCAGGGGGTTATCCCGGTCCCCAATTGTCTCCACCTGATAAACAGTAAGATTGTATCACTCCCCGGTGGTATAGCGGTAGAAGGAACCGCCCTGCAAGCGGTATGGTAAACGTATACCACCACATGACGCAGCCCAAGGGCGGCGGTAGGAGTGAGACGATGAGTTTGTATCTGGGAGTGGATGCCGGGGGGAGCAAGACGCACGCGGTCATCTGCGATGAGAATGGGAATATTGTAGGTAAGGGAATGTCCGGTAACGGCAATCATCAGACGACTCGCGAGGCGGAGCGCAACATTCAATCGGCCTGTGAGGCAGCGCTGCGGTCGGCCGGGGCGGCTCAGGAAGAGATCAGCTATGCGTATTTTGGGCTCGCCGGCGCGGATCGTGAAGCGGACTTTGCCATTCTGCGTCCGATGATAGCGCGTCTTGGCTATGCGCGGCATGCGATCGCCTGCGACACGATCATCGGCATGCGGGCAGGCACCAGCCGGCCATACGGCGCGGCAATCATCTGCGGTACGGGATTTAACAGTGCGGCCCGAAACCGGGCGGGCGAGGAGTTTCAATACGGAGGATTCGGCTTTGTCTACGGAGACGGCTATGCCGGAGGGGCCGGTTTTGCCCAGCTGGCATTTCGCTCGGTCATTCGCGCCTGGGATGGGCGGGGGCCTAAGACGCTGCTCACGCCGCTGGTGCTCCGGCATCTCGGCTATGACGAGGTGGAGCCGATGTATGAGGATGTCTTGTACGGCAACATTTCGATTCCTCCGAGTCTGGTGAAAATCGTATTCGAAGCGGCCGAGGCCGGCGACGAGGTGGCCACGCGAATTCTGGTCAGCGAAGGAGAAGAGCTGGCCAACGCCGTATGTACACTTGTTCGGCGTCTGGACATGACGCAGGAGATCTTTGACATCGTGTATATCGGCAGCGTGCTGAATCGTCCGAACAGCTCGATACTGACCAGCGCCATCGAGCGGGTGGTGGCAGAACGGGCCCCGGGCGCCCGCTGTGTCCGATTGACATCTGACCCGGTTGTAGGGGCGTTGATGTGTGCGATGGAAGCGGACGGGCGGACGATTAAACCGGAGACGGAAGTCAGGCTTAAAGCGTTTGTGTTTGATGAAGAGAGCGTATGAGGGAATCTGAGGCCATATTAGGGAACGGAACAATCATGGGAGGCGATTTGACGTGAAGCATTCGTCGGGCTTGAAAATAGCGGTGATCGGAGGAGGCTCCTCCTACACGCCGGAAATTGTGGAGGGCTTTATCCGTCATTATGATCAAATGCCGGTTCGCGAGCTGTGGTTCGTGGACATTGAAGAGGGCAAGCATAAGCTGGATATCGTCGGCAATCTGGCGAAGCGGATGGTGAAGGAGTCCGGGCTGCCGATCGAGGTCCATCTGACGCTGGACCGGAGACGGGCGATTGAAGGGGCGGATTTCGTTACGACACAGATGCGGGTCGGTCTGCTGGCCGCCCGGAAGCTGGATGAGCATATTCCGATCATGCATGATGTGATCGGGCAGGAAACGACCGGACCTGGCGGCATGATGAAGGCGCTGCGCACCGTGCCGGTCATCCTCGACATTTGCCGGGATATCGAGGAGCTGGCGCCGAACGCATGGATGCTCAATTTTACGAATCCGGCGGGTATTGTGACGGAGGCGGTTGCCAAGCACAGCCGGGTGAAGTCGGTCGGGCTGTGCAACTCCCCGATCAATTTCCAGAAGTTCTTGGCGGCGGAATACGGCGTGCCGGAGAAGGACGTGCTCGCTGAATTTGTCGGCATCAACCATCTGCACTGGGTTACCTCGGCTATCGTAAATGGGGAGGAGAAGCTGCCGGAGCTCCTGGACGGGGGCAAGACCTATACGGCCCGTAATGTGCCGACCCTCGGCTGGGATGCTGAGTTTCTGCAATCGCTTGGTGCGATCCCGACCTACTATTTGAAGTACTTCTATATGACTGACAAGATGCTGGCTGATATGAAGGCATCGCTTGCGAAGGATGGCACCCGGGCGGATGTCGTCAGCCGGGTTGAGCAGGAATTGTTCGAGCTGTATAAGGACGAGAATTTGGCGGAGAAGCCAAAGCAGCTTGAGCAGCGGGGCGGTGCCTACTATTCCGAAGCGGCTGTCAATCTGATGAACTCCATCTATAACGACCGGCATGACATTCAGACGCTGAACGTATCCAACGGCTCGATGTATGACTTTCTGCCTGCGGATGCCAGCATCGAGATCAACTGTGTGGTGACCGGACAAGGGCCAATTCCGCTTGCGCCACAGCATGTTCCGGAGCATGTCAAAGGATTGATGCATGCGGTTAAGGTTTACGAGCAGCTGACCATCGAGGCGGCGATTACAGGAGACCGGGGCATAGCGCTGCAGGCGCTGGTGCACCATCCGTTAGTGCCGTCGGTCACCGTGGCCAAGAAGCTGCTGGATGAGATGCTGGAGGCGAACAAGAAATATTTGCCGGCCTTTTATCAAGCGTAGTTTACGAACAGCGAAGAAAAAATGAATTATGACCGATTATAATCCTGACAGCCTTGTTGTCAGGATTATTCGTTTAGGATCGATAGCAGATGACCCACACTTCACCAACCGAAGGAGGGATGCCCGTGAGACTGGATCGTTTGCTTGGAATTACGCTGGAACTGCTGGCCAAGAAGCGGGTGACCGCAGCGACATTGGCTGCCAAATTTGAAGTATCGGTACGCACGGTCTACCGTGACGTGGAGTTGATTAATCAGGCCGGTATTCCGGTTGCATCATTCACCGGCGCAGACGGAGGATTTGAGCTGATGGATGGATTTTATCTGACGAGGCAGCACTTCTCGGTTGACGATTTGTCGGTCATCTATACTCGCACTCGGATTTCGTCCGGAAGTCGGCATCCCGGGTGCGGTAGCTGCACTGATCTACGTCCTCCTTTTCGCTTATTGCACGAGCTGGGTATTCGCGTTTGTCGGCAATACGGTCAGACGGCCGGAGACGGTATCGGGCACAAGCATGATGGTGGTCTATCCGCTCCTGTTCGCCAGCAATGTGCTTGTTGACACCTCGACGATGCCGAGCGGTCTTATGATGGCGATTGACTGGAATCCGATCAGCGTGGCCGTGAGCTTGACGCGGGGACTGCTTCACGGCACGGCGAGTGCTGCCGATAAGGCGGCAGGCCTCGGGGTCGGCCTGCTGCTGCTCGGTATTTTTGCTCCGCTAACGATCTACGTCTACTTACGGAAGCAGTAGCGGCCAAAAGCAGCTCTAGCGCTATACCCCCGAATAGGCCATGAAACCGCCATCAACCGGAATGACCGTGCCGGTCACAAAGCCGGACGTATCGTTATCGACCAGCCACAGCAGCGTGCCGAGCAGATCGGTGGGAACACCGAACCGTCTCATCGGGGTGTGGGTGATGATTTTGCGGGAGCGGTCTGTCAGTGATCCGTCCGGCTGAAGAAGCAGGTCGCGGTTCTGCTCGGTCAGGAAAAATCCCGGTGCGATCGCATTGACGCGAATGCCGGATTCCGCCAGATGAACAGCGAGCCACTGTGTGAAGTTGTTGATCGCTGCTTTGGCTGCGCTGTAGGCCGGAACCTTGGTCATCGGGCTTGGCGCGCTCATGGAGGAGATGTTCAGGACGACTGCTCCCGGGCGGTCCACCATGCTTTCGGCAAATATCTGGGTCGGGATCATCGTGCCGATAAAATTCAGGTCGAACACGTCGCGGAACCCGGAAATGCTCAGTCCGAAAAAGGTGGTGACATCCGGCTGCCCCATATCCTCCGGCCGGAAAATCTCATGGGTGGTGTTGGCATCCTTGCGGTTGCCGCCAGCTCCGTTGATCAGAATGTCGCAGGGGCCGAAGGCCTCGAGAACCGCGGCCTGCGCCTGCCGGACGCTGTTCACATCGGTGACATCACAAGCGACCGCAATCGCTTTGCCGCCAGCGGTCTTGATCTCATCGGCGACCTGCTGGCCTTTCTCTACGGTGCGATTCAGCACCGCGACGCTCACACCCTGCCGCCCCAGTTCAAGCGCCATCGCACGGCATAAGACGCCGGAGCCGCCGGTAATGACGGCGGTTTTGCCGGCTAGCGACGGGTGCAGCGGGAGAGCGGGAGCCTCCTGCTCAGCAAGGCCGGCATGGCTGCCTGCGCCTCCCTGATCTGGGCTGACAGGGTGCGCTCCTGCGGAAGGTTCGCGCCCGTCATCTGCGTGATGGGCCGGACCTGATGTTTGTTCATGCAAACTCATTGTGATTCCTCCTTATTTCACAGCGGATTCATTCCTGCGGTAGGCGTCCCACAGGCCCCACAAGTACATGATGCCGAGGGCACGGTCATACAGGCCGTAGCCTGGTCTGCACTTTTCGCCCCACAGATGGCGTCCGTGATCCGGTCTGCAATAGCCGGAAAAGCCGTTCTCATGATACGCCCTGACGATGCCGGAAATATCGACGGTTCCGTCCTGTGTCCGATGAGAGGTTTCAATGAAGTCGCCGTTCTCATACACGCGCACATTCCGGATATGCGTGAACGGGATGCGGTCATGGAATTCATGAATCATGGAGATGATGTCATTGTCCGGATTGGCTCCGAGGGAGCCGCTGCACAGGGTGATGCTGTTGGCCGGGCTATCGTACAGGCTCAGAAATCTGCGGAGATTCTCTTGTCCCGTAATGATGCGGGGCAGCCCGAAGATCGACCAAGGCGGATCATCCGGATGAATCGCCATGCGGATGCCGTTTTGCTCCGCAACCGGAATGACGGCCTGTAGAAAATAGTCCAGATTGCGCCACAGATCGTCGGCGGTTACGCCGCGATAGGCCTCGAACAGGGAGGTGAGATGCATCAGCCGCTCGGGCTCCCAGCCCGGCATCGTCAGCGCGCTGTTCTCGCTGATGTTTCGGACGAGGTCCATCGGGTCAATGCCGTCGATTCTGGATTTTTCGAAGAAGAGGGCGGTTGATCCATCCTCCATTTCTTTGAACAGCTCGGTGCGCGCCCAGTCAAATACAGGCATGAAATTGTAGCAGATGACCTTGACGCCGACCTTGGCCAGCTTCTCGATCGTACGGATGTAATTCTCGATGTACTGGTCCCGTGACGGAAGCCCGAGCTTGATGTCCTCATGCACATTGACGCTTTCCACAACCTCGATATGAAGTCCGTAGCGCTTGGCTTGATCCCGAACCTCCTCGATGCGTGCCAGCGGCCATTCTTCCCCGGCCGGTATGTCATGAAGCGCCCATACAATGCCTTCTACCCCGGGGATTTGTCTGATCTGATCCAGCGTGACAGTATCGTTGCCCTCGCCGAACCATCTGAATACCATACGCAAAATTGTCCACCGCCTTTAACAGGATAAAGATGTATACAGCCTGAAGTTAAGTAAAGATTATATATCTTCCTTGTTTCCGGAAGGCAATTCAAAATACGTCATTTAAAATAATCGGGATGCTTCTCTCGAAGCACGGTCAGATTAGAGATTATGAGGCTGAGATGATGCTGCATCACCTGTTCGGCCGTATCGGCATCCTGCCGCCGGATAGCCTCCGTAATTTCACGGTGCTGTTCATACAGCTGACCCCAGTGCGGATCGGTGGACAACCACAGCATCCGGCTCCGGTTCAGATGGGCATTCATCTGCTGCAGCACGCTCCACGTTCCCTGCTTGCGGCACCCCTCGAATAGAATCCGGTGAAAAGCCTCATCAAGCTCGAACATTTCACGGCCGTCATGCTTCTCGATGCTATGCTTCTGAGCGGACAGATTGGCATCCAGCTCGGCCAATCGTTCCGCCGGGAACTCGGCGCAGGCGAGCCGAACGACGGCCTTCTCGAGCTGCTCGCGCATGAACCGGGCTTCCTCTACCAGGTCCGGGTCAATGAGCGACACTCGCGTGCCCCGCTGCGGAAGGACGACGACGAGATCTTCCTGGGCGAGCCGAACGAAGCTCTCCCGAACCGGCGTGCGGCTAACTTCGAAGGCAAGCGAAACCTCCTTCTCGGATAAAGCGGTTCCGGGAGGCAGCTCCAAGCTGACAATTTGCTGCTTGAGACGGGAATAGACGTTGTTCCCCGCTGAGCCCGGTTGTGACCGCCAGGATTCAACCATGACATCACCTCCTATTTTGTTCCATACTACCATACTTGTATGGTAGTATGGAACAAAAATTTTAAAGCGTTTTACATTCCGAGGAGGGAATGAATACTGCGTGATCTGAAGCATATCGAATGAATTTGGCCATTGAGAAGGGAACCAATGACAACGGAACAAATGACAAAAAATGATGGCGATCCACTCTTATAGGGTGGGGGGCTATATGATATACTAGAGATAACAAGAACGGGACGGCATCATCGGTTGTTGTGCTGCTGAATTGATAATCGAGGCCGATGCCAAGCCAAGGACCAAGGGGGAAAGGGAATGTCAACAGAGAGCCATACACATGAGTGCGCGGTAACAAGTGAGCGGAAGAGTCACCATTCCGAGAAGACGAAGAACAATCTGATCAGCAGATTGAACCGGATTGAAGGCCAGATTCGCGGTGTGAAGGGCCTGATCGAGAAGGATACGTATTGTGACGATGTTCTGAACCAGATTTCCTCCATACAGTCGGCCTTGAACGGGGTCAGCAAGCTGCTGCTGGAGCACCATATGAAAAGCTGTGTGGTAGAGCGGCTGCAGGAGGGTGACGAGGAAGTCATCACAGAACTGTTAACGACGATGAACAAATTGATGAAATAAACAAAGGCTGGCTTCCAGCCTGCCGCGCGGGCTGAAGCCGGTTCTGTGGGCAGCCTTCGTTCAGCGCATGGGAAGGAACACAGAACCGGCAGCACAGGATGGATTCCTTCAAGTCCGCATATGGGCGGACTTGAGATTGGGCTAGAAACGTCCCGGCAGCGTACGGTGGTGATTGGAGGTTATTTCTTGGTCTGTAGCAGCGGGCATCGTTGTTTTCAGCCCAAGTATGAAAAATTCATTGACGAAATATAGGGTAGGGGGGTATTCTAAATTCAACAACAAAATTAGAAAAAGAGGAGGGATTGACGGTGGAACAGGCAACAATCAGGGTAGTGGGCATGTCGTGCAGCCATTGTGTGAGCTCGGTTGAGGGCGCGTTGAAGGCAAACCAGGTACAAGGCACGGTTGATTTGGCGACAGGGACGGTCTCCATACAATATGACCCGGATAAGATCAATCTGGATACGATCAAGAACGTTATCGAGGAGCAAGGCTATACCGTGCGTTAACGACAACAGCGAAGAAATGGGGTGAATCGGCATGGGAACAGATGCAGCCGACAAGGATTATAAGAAGACATCGCTGCAGCTTACCGGCATGACTTGTGCCGCTTGTGCGAACCGGATTGAGAAAGGGCTCTCCCGTATGGAAGGGGTGCAGGAGGCCAGCGTTAATTTTGCCTTGGAGAAAGCAGCGGTCGTATATGATCCGGGGGTTGTGACGGTACAGCAGATGGAAGAGAAGATCGAGAAGCTCGGGTACGGCACTGCCAAGGAAACGGCGGATCTGCAGCTGGCAGGCATGTACTGCGCAGCCTGCGCCGTGAAGATCGAGAAGGTGGTCAACCGGATGCCGGGCGTGCAGGAGGCCACCGTCAATTATGCCATGGAGACGGCTCGGGTGGAATATAATCCGGCGGAGGTGTCACTCCAGGATATCCAGCAGCGTGTGGAGAAGCTCGGCTATCAGGCCGTGCCGAAGCAGGAGGCTGAAGGGCGGCAGGATCACCGGGAGCAGGCGATTACTATGCAGAAGCGGAAGTTCATTCTGTCTGCCGTGCTGTCGCTGCCGCTGCTATGGGCGATGGTTGCGCATTTCTCCTTCACCTCCTGGATCTGGATGCCGGACTTGTTCATGAATCCATGGTTCCAGCTGGCGCTGGCCACTCCGGTCCAGTTCTATATCGGCAAGCAGTTTTACGTCGGCGCCTATAAGGCGCTTCGGAACCTTAGCGCCAATATGGATGTGCTGATCGCGCTCGGGACATCGGCGGCGTATTTCTACAGTCTGTATTTGACGCTGGATTGGGCAATGGCGGGCGCTTCAGCCCATCATGGGCCGGCGATGTACTACGAGACAAGTGCCATCCTGATCACGCTGGTCATTCTGGGCAAGCTGTTTGAATCGCTGGCGAAGGGACGGACCTCGGAAGCGATTAAAGCGTTGATGGGGCTTCAAGCGAAGACGGCGCTGGTCGTCCGGGACGGCCAGGAAATGACGATTCCGGTGGAACAGGTGCTGGTTGGCGATACGGTCATCGTGAAGCCCGGCGAGAAAATTCCGGTGGACGGCCGGGTCGTGGACGGCATGTCGGCTGTGGATGAGTCCATGCTGACAGGTGAAAGCATACCGGTGGAGAAGAAAGCCGGGGACACGGTGATCGGGGCGACCATGAACAAGAATGGGCGACTGACGTTTACGGCCACCAAGATTGGCAAAGAGACCGCCCTGGCTCAAATTATCAAGGTGGTGGAGGAGGCCCAAGGCTCTAAAGCGCCGATTCAGCGGATCGCGGACGTGATCTCGGGCATCTTCGTACCGATTGTTGTCGGCATTGCCGTGCTTGCCTTTATCGTATGGTATTTCTGGGCTGCGCCGGGCGACTTTGCCCACGCGCTGGAGATCGCGATTGCCATTCTCGTGATTGCGTGCCCTTGTGCGCTGGGCCTGGCCACACCGACCTCGATCATGGCCGGCTCCGGCCGGGCCGCCGAATTCGGTGTGTTGTTCAAGGGCGGCGAGCATCTGGAGGCGACGCATAAGATCGATACCGTCATTCTGGACAAAACGGGAACGGTGACGAAAGGAACTCCGGAGCTGACCGACGTGGAGCCATACGGCATGGAGGAGTTGGCATTCCTCCGTTTGACAGGGGCTGCGGAGAAAGGCTCGGAGCATCCGCTTGCCGAGGCGATCGTGGCCGGAGTTGAGGCCGCGGGGGTGCAGCTGCCGCAAGCAGAGCAATTTGAAGCGATTCCGGGTCACGGCATCCGTGCGGTCGTCGACGGGAGAGAGGTGCTGGCCGGAACAAGAAGGCTGATGGCCGCGAAGCATGTCTCCGTGGAACCCGCGCTGGGCCGCATGTCCGAGCTGGAGTCAGCGGGCAAAACGGCCATGCTGGTGGCTGTCGATGGCAAATATGCCGGACTGGTTGCAGTGGCCGATACGATCAAGGAGACATCGCAGGCGGCGGTGGCGCGCTTGAAGCAGATGGGGATCGAGGTCATCATGATTACCGGCGACAATGAACGCACCGCTCAGGCGATTGCTGCACAGGCCGGAATCGATCAGGTGCGGGCAGAGGTTCTTCCCGAAGGCAAGGCGGATGAGGTGAAAAAGCTGCAGCAGCAAGGCCGGAAGGTGGCGATGGTCGGCGACGGCATCAACGATGCTCCGGCGCTTGCAGTGGCCGATATCGGCATGGCGATTGGCACAGGCACGGATGTCGCCATGGAGGCGGCAGACGTCACCTTGATGAAGGGCGATCTGGGCAGCATTCCGGATGCCATCTATATGAGCCGCCGGACGATGGGCAATATCCGGCAGAACCTGTTCTGGGCGCTGGCCTACAACTCGCTCGGCATCCCGATTGCCGCCATCGGGCTTCTTGCACCCTGGGTTGCCGGGGCGGCGATGGCACTAAGCTCCGTATCGGTGGTGCTGAATGCGCTCCGCCTGCAGCGAATGAAGGTATAATGCACACCTTCGTATGAACGTATCGCACCGCCCGGAACAAGCGGGGTGGCCTGAAAGCGGATGGTAGGAGAGTCATGAGAAGCCGAAGGCGCTGACGGTTAAGGCAAGTGGTCCGGGGGATAATCATTTGGCCGGAATACAGAATGGGGCAAGCTTGAACGTTGAAATGGGAGTGAGAAGAAGTGGCTATGCGAAAATTTGCGGTAACGCCGGGATTTGAGGTCGGCGGAACGCTGTTCAAGCCGGAGCAGCTGGCCGTGCTGGGCTCCATTGTGGGAGAGAACGCCCGCATCGAGCTGACCACATTTAAGCAGCTGTACGTGGAGATGGACGAAGAACGGATCGAGGAGGTGGAGGTGCAGCTTAAGGAGACGGGGCTGCAAATTCATCCGGCAGGCTTTGTATCCAAAAGTCTGATCACCTGCAACTTTTGCCGAGGGGCTGAGGATTCCGGACTGGATGTTGCCCTGATGCTGGATGAGGCCATCGCAGATCATCCCGTACCGAATCCGCTCAAGATTGGGTACGCCGGATGCGGGCTCGGGACAAGCGAACCTTTGCTTAAGGATATTGCCGTCGTGAAGATTCGGGAGGGTTATGACATCTATGTCGGCGGTGAACCGCGTGGGCTCAAGGCCGGTATTGCCAAGCAGCTGCATTCCGGGCTATCCTCCCGGCAGCTGGTTCCTGTCATTCGGCGGCTGATCTCGGTATATCAGGAAGCCGGCAAGAAGAAGGAGAAGTATTCCCGTTTTGTGGAGCGGATGACGGTGGAGAAGCTGCGCGAGCTGACGCAGGCCGAACTGGAGGCCGTTTAACTGCGAGGCTATAGATTCTTCTCGCCCTGTCATCACTCCTGTATAGGACGAGCTTATTGGCAGCTGTGAAGTACGAAAAGAGCGATCTGTTGTGGCGGCTAGATGCCGCAGGACAGATCGCTCTTTTTGGCTGTTGGAACGGTGGACGCCCCGGCTATCTGCAAGACAGCAGCTGAATCCGCCATATGCGGTGTGCTGGACCGGGGCTATCGCTTGGGTTTACGTTTATGCCTGGGGTTTAATCCCCGTAATGTCAGCAAGCAGCTCATAGGAGCGCAGGCGGGCATCGTGATCATAGATTGCCGAGGCCACGATAATCTCATCGGCATTCGTCATTTGCTGGAACTGCTCGAGCTGGGCGCGCACGGTCTTCGGACTGCCGATGGCAGAGAAGCTGAGCTGCCCTTTCACAATGGCCCGCTCCTGTATCGACCACAGTTCCTCCATATTGTCGACCGGAGGCTGCAGCTGACCGGTGCGCCCGCGAATAATATTCAGGAACTGTTGGTAAGCTGAGGTTGCCAGACGCTCAGCTTCCTCATCCGTATCAGCACAGATGACGTTAACGCCGATCATGGCATGCGGATTCGCCAGCTCCTCGGATGGGCGGAAATAGCTGCGGTACAAATCCAAAGCCTGCAGCAGGAAATCCGGTGCAAAGTGGCTGGCAAACGCAAACGGCAGACCCAGCTGTGCAGCGAGCTGGGCGCTGAAGCCGCTGGAGCCAAGCAGCCAGATCGGAATGTGGAGTCCTTCACCCGGAATCGCTCTTACCCGCATGGAAGAGCCGGATATCGGGTTGAAGTAGGTGCGCAGCTCGCCCAGGCGATCGGGGAAGTCCTGTCCGTCGCTGCCAGGACCGCGGCGCAGCGCACGGGCGGTCAACTGATCTGATCCCGGCGCGCGGCCAAGACCGAGGTCGATGCGGCCCGGATATAGAGATTCGAGTGTGCCGAACTGCTCGGCAATAACCAGCGGAGCATGGTTAGGCAGCATGATGCCGCCTGATCCGACGCGGATGGTGCTGGTTCCGCCGGCCACATAGCCGATGACCACCGATGTGGCGGAGCTGGCTACGCCTGGCATATTGTGATGCTCGGCCAGCCAGTAGCGGTGGTAGCCCCATTTCTCCGCATGCTGGGCCAGGTCGAGTGTATGTCTTAGCGAGACCGCTGCGGTGCTTCCCGTTGTGATGGATGCAAGGTCCAGGATGGAGATCGGAACGTCGCCAAGCTGTTTGGGACGAGCGGTGTGCTGCTGTTGTTCGGGTTCTGACATTAGGATATGCCTCCTTAATCATAAAGTGGGCGGACATCAATGTATCCATACCGTTCCGTCATTCACCGTCCTGCAGTGGAATGAAAGCGGACTGTTCAAGTGCTATAGCAGCCTGGCGCTCATCTGACTGGCATGGGTGGCCAGTTGTTGCTCGAGCAGACCAAGCTATAGAAACATACAGCGTCGCCAACGCCGCGGTTTGGCCGCGATTGGCGAAACAGGAGGGCCATGCAGCGTATTGGCTCCAGTAGAAGCAGAAAGCGCAGAGCCCACTGTATCGCTATTATATCCTTACTTTTTCACAGGAACAAATGAAAGAACAGCCCTTATTCAGGAACCTGACTTAGAAAACAGGGGATAGCAGCACCCAGAAGGCCGATGGATCGTGATATCGGGTTGACAGTATACTCTGTGATACCTAAATGTCAGTCGTTATGATGCTGTATTGTCAGCTCCTTTATTCCGTTCATATAGGGACGCAGCGCTTGCGGGATATAAATCGACCCGTCTTCCCGCTGATGATTCTCCAGCAGCGGGATCAGAATGCGCGGCGAGGCAACCGCCGTATTGTTCAGCGTATGGCAATAGCGCAGCTGGCCATCGCTATCGAGGTAGCGAATGTTCGAGCGGCGAGCCTGGAAGTCGAGCAGATTCGAGGACGAATGGGTCTCGCCATAGGCCTGGCGGCTTGGCATCCACGTTTCGATGTCGTACTGCTTGTAGGTTTTCTGCGACATATCGCCAGTGCAGACCGCCACGACGCGGTAAGGCAGCTCAAGCAGCTGCAGCAGCTCCTCGGCATTGGCGGTAATCTCCTGCAGCAGCCGCTCCGAAACCTCTTCGTCCGCTTCGCACAGGATCACCTGCTCCACCTTGGCAAACTGATGCACGCGGTACAGCCCGCTTACATCTCTTCCCGCCGAGCCAACCTCGCTCCGGAAGCATAGCGAAGCGGCTGCCAGGCGGAGCGGCTCGCTCACATCAACAATCTCCCCGCTGTAGAAATTGACCAGCGGCACCTCCGATGTGCCGACAAGCCAGCGGTCTTCGTCTGCGATGGCAAACGCCTGATCCTGTCCCAGCGGGAAGAAGGCCGTGTTCTCCATGGCGGCTGTTCGCACCATCAACGGCACATCGAGCAGCATGAAGCCTTTGTGCATCAGCCTATCCAGCGCCAGCTGCTGAACCGCCCGGTGCAGGAGCACGCCGGCTCCCTTCAGATAATACCCGCGCGACCCTGCGGTTTTGACGCCGCGCCCGATATCCATCATCCCGTGAAGTTCACCGAGCTCGACATGGTCCCTCATGGGGAATGGATACACGGCGGGCTCGCCGATGCGGCGCACCTCCACGTTATCCTGATCCGACGCCCCAACAGGGGTATCCGGCGAGACGATATTCGGAACGAGGGCCAGCCTTTCGTTGAAGCGGGCCTCCACCTCCCGGAGCTTCTGCTCCTGTTCGCCGAGCACAAGGTTGATGTGTTTGATTTCCTGCTTCTTCAGCTCAGCCTGATCCTTCGCTCCCTGCTGCATGAGCAGACTGATCTCCTGCGATCCTGCGTTTCGCCGCTGGCGCAGCTGTTCGACCTCCTGGAGCCGCCTGCGTCTGTCGTTGTCCAGATCCAGCAGCTCCGCGACCGATAATTTGATGCCTTTGTGGTCAGCGGCCAGCTGAACCCGTCTCTGATATTGCTCACTTTCCCGAATCGATTTCATATCCAACATCGACGATCCACTCCTTATTCATGAAAATAAAAAAGCGTCCTTGTCCGTATGGGACGAGGGACGCTTGTTGCGCTCGCGGTGCCACCCAAATTGATTGAACGCTCTCCCGGTCAATCTGCTGACGGGCCTTGTTCAATCCACTTTGAATCCGCGGTAACGGGCGGACCCGGTTAACTTAGGGGGATCATAGCTCGGCTTACTTCGTGCAGATCACATCACGCAGATCTACTCCCCTTGGCGAAAACACCTCTGAGTTGGATGCTCTTCATCGGTCTGATGTTGATATTGTTGTACAGTATACCGCAAACGGCGGGATATATTCAAGTGGCAGGGCGCATTTTTTCATGATCAGATCGCAACCTTCCGGGCAGCGCCAGCCCACTCGGCCAAGACCGCGACAGCGCGGAAGCTATTCCTTTCAGGAAACGGTCATACTGTACTATAATGAAAGAGGTTTGAAAACAGCATTCATGCATCAGGAGGACTGGCGTTGATCGATTCATTAAAGCGGGAGCATGAGATTATCAAGATATGTCTGCTGGCAGGCAAAATCATGCTGCAGAGCGGGGCGGAAACGTATCGGGTCGAAGACACGATGATGCGGATCGCCGCGTCTTTTGGCGTGGAGAACAGCCACAGCTATATGACGCCAACGGGCATTATTTTCTCGGTGGAGGAGCCTCAGCATATCACCCGGCTGATCCGGATCTCGGACCGGACAACCAACCTGTATAAAATCGAGCAGGTGAACACCGTATCCCGAAGCATCAGCATGGGGGAGCTGACCATCGAGGAGGCTTACCGGAAGCTGCAGCAGATTGAACGGGAGGAGGCGCTATATCCCTCCTGGCTTCTCATTCTTGTCGCGGCTCTGGCAAGCGGCTGTTTTTTGCTCATGTTCCGCGGGGTGTGGCCGGACTTTATCCCCTCGGCGATTGCCGGAGGACTCGGCTTCACCTGCTTTGTATATATGCATCGCGTGATCCCGGTTCGGTTTTTTGCCGAGTTTTCCGGGGCGCTTGTCATTGGCATCGCATCTGTGTCGATGGTCAAATACGGATTCGGGCAGCAGCTGGATACGATCATTATCAGCTCGGTCATGCCGCTGGTGCCGGGTCTGCTCATTACCAACGCGATTCGGGATTTAATGGCGGGGCATCTTATATCCGGCTTGTCCAAGGGAGCGGAGGCGTTTGTCACTTCCTTTGCCATCGGGGCAGGCATCGCCTTTACGCTGTCATTTTATTGAATGAGGAAGGGAGCAAGAGCGGCAATGATGTATGTGGAGCACCTCGTGACGAGTTTTATCGCTTCCGCGGCCTTCGGGATGATCTTTAACGCCCCGAGAAAAGCGCTGCTGCAATGCGGCTTTGCAGGCATGGTGGGCTGGATTCTATACATTTGGCTGCAGGAGATGATGGTCAATCCGATTCCTGCGACTGTTGTGGCGGCCTTCTGCGTGACGATGATCAGTCACTTTTTTGCGAAAAAATATAAGACCCCCATCATCGTATTCAGCGTATCGGGCATCATTCCGCTGGTGCCGGGGGGGCTGGCCTACAATGCGCTTCGCAACGTGGCGGAGAACCAGTTCGACCAGGCGGTGCAGCTCGGGCTGCAGGCGTTCATGATCTCCGGCGCAATCGCGCTCGGGCTGCTGCTCTCGGAAGTGATCAATCAGGTTCTGAGGAAGCTGGTGACCCGTTGAGGAGAATCCGGGAATGGAAGCTCGGTCCATAGGATATCATCAGCTTACCGTATGTCGGCTGCACGGCCGGGATGCGGTTTTTTCGCGTTGGACGGGGCTTGCGAGCTTCGACTTACATTTCCCTATCACAGGAAAGAGGTCTGTAGTTATGAGAAAAAGGGATAGCGCATCCACGCTTCCACCCATGCCCTGTCAGGTGTCATTATAATTGCCAGTGAATTCATATTATTCCTTTTTATTGTCTGAATCAGGAGCTGTGCCTTATAATCTACTTGCACTGAATGATCTGTAATTTAAAGTGTTGTGTAACCGCATTCAACAAGCTTCGGAGTATATAAAAAAGCTGTAACTACGCAAAGCGACATCATTCAGGCGATGGCTGTATTCCACTCCAGATCAGGAAGAGGGATGATCCATGCAGGAGCTGGCGCTGCATCTGTTCGAGCGGATGGGCATGCTGCTCATCCTGACCTTTATATTGACGAGAATCCCGCTGTTTCGTCAGCTGCTGGACCGGCGGGAAATCTCCGGATTGCAGACGCTGTTGAACGCTTTTCTGTTCGGGCTGTTTGGCATTCTTGGCACCTATGCCGGGGTCGTAGTGGAGGGGAAGGAGATCAGCTCCTCCTTCTGGCTGCTCCCGCTTCAGCCGGATCAGGCGCTGGCGCATGCCGCGCTGGTCGGCGTGGTGATCGGGGGATTGATTGGCGGCCCGCGCGTCGGCTTTGGCGGCGGCCTACTGGCCGGGGCGCATCTGTTCTACATGGGCGGCTACACCGGGCTCGCAGGCTTGATCGCAGCGCCGCTGACGGGCATCCTAGCCGGTGGCGTCGCCCGGTTCTTCTCGCAGGAGCGGGTTGTCTCCCCGGCCAAGGCACTGTTCGTTGGCATGTTTGCGGAGGTGCTGTACATGGGGGTCATTCTGATATGCGCGGATGATGCCGCCCAGGCGATTGAACTGGTCGATCTGATCGGTCTGCCGATGGTGCTGACAGGCAGCATCGCGATCGCGATCTTCACGACGATGCTGCGGGTGGCGCTGGCGGAGGAAGAGCGGGCAGCAGCCTACGAGACGGAGAAGGCGCTGCATATTGCCGAAGCTGCGCTCCCCCATCTGAAGCAGGGGCTGACCTACCGGACGGCTCAGGCGGTCGCCGATCTGCTGCTGCGGGAGCTGAAGACGACGGCGGTCGCTGTCACCGATACGGAGCGGTTCCTGGCCCATGCCGGAGCGGCGAGCCGGACGATTGATCCGGGGGAGCCGATAGCGTCCCTGCCGGCCCGGCAGGTCATCTCCACCGGCGTGCTGCAGGTGGTGGAGCATGAAGAGGATATTCAGCCCCGTCATCCCTCGCTCGGGGCGGCCATTCTCGTGCCGATGATGGAAGGTGCGAGAATCGTCGGCGTGATCCAGCTGTATTTCAAGCGGCCGCAGGACATCGGACGCGTCGAGCTGGCCATGGCCAGGGGGCTCGGGCAGCTGATCTCCTATCAGCTGGGCGCAACTTCCCACGAGAACATGGCCAAGCTCATGAAAGAGGCCGAGCTGAAGCTTCTGCAGGCGCAGATTCATCCGCATTTTCTGTACAACACCCTCAATGCGATTCATTCGCTGATCCGAACAGACCCGCAGCTCGCCAGACACGCGACGATGCAGCTGGGCGCCTTCATGCGGCTGAATGGGAAGGTTATGGCATCCCGCAGAACAACCATCCGCGAGGAGATGGAGCTTCTGGGCGCCTACCTGGATATTATCCAGATCCGCTTTGAGCACCGATTCGCATTCCATAGCGAGCTTGAACCGGATCTGATGGACCTTCATATTCCGCCAGCGACACTTCAGATGCTGGTGGAGAACAGCATCAAGCATGGATTCCGCCACACGGCCAGAGGCGGCATTATCAGGCTCTCGGTATATCGTGACGGCGACATGGCCGTCATCCGGCTGGAGGATAACGGCTGCGGCATCGCGCCGGCCGTGCTGGAGCGACTCGGGGAACGGCCGCTTCACGAGGCCGGGGGGAGCGGTATCGGCATTTACAATATCAATCAGCGGCTGATGAGTTTGTTCGGCCGGGAGACCCGGCTCATGATCGAAAATCTGGCGGAAGGCGGCTGCGGGATATCGTTCCGCATCCCTATCCGCATATCGGAAGGGGGGCAGTACCTTGAAGCGAATTAGAGCGATGATTGCCGAGGATGAACGGCTGGCCAGAGAGGAGCTGGTCTACCTGCTGCAGCAGGAACCGGATATCGAGCTGCTTCCGCATGCCGAGAGCGGCCGGGAGCTGCTGGAGCTGGCTTCGCAGTGGAAGCCGGATGTCGTATTCCTCGATGTCCATATGCCGGAGCTTGAAGGCCTTCAGGCTGCCCGGATGCTTAAGGCGTCAGCTGCATCGCCGCTGATCGTGTTCACGACAGCCTATGACGAATATGCAGTGGAGGCGTTCGGCCTGAACGCCATTGATTATTTAATGAAGCCGTACAGCCACCTGAGGTTTCGGGAGTCATTAGAGCGCGTACGCGCCCGCCTGTTTACAGAGCTTCCTTCGCCAACAGAGCCGTCCGATCCAGGAAGCAAGGCCGGGTTAGAGGAGCCTTCCCCTGCGGAGAACCGGGGCCGCGCCATGCGAGGCAAGCTGCTGCTTGATGACGGAGGCAAGCATGTCCTGGTTGACCCGGAAGCGATTGTATACGCGGTGCGGGAGGAGCGAAGCGTCGTCATTCATACCGCGGAAGGGCGCAAGATCAAGAGCAAGCATACGCTTCAGGAGCTGGAGGAGCGGCTTGCGGGTTATTCCTTCTTTCGCCCGCATCGCAGCTATCTGGTGAACGTAGACCGGATTGCAGAGCTGTTGCCGTGGCAGAATGGCGCCTATAACCTCGTGTTGAAGGACGGGGATGGGACGGTCATCCCGTTGTCCAGAGAAGCAGCCAAGGATTTGTTCAGGCTGCTGCGTGAGAGCTAGTGATTAGGGAGGCGCGGTCCTGGCTACCCGAAGCATGATGCCCGAAGGGCTACCTTCCCAGGCGGAGATCACCTGTGATCCGGTGCTGTTTCGCACCATCCGTCGCCGCTCGATGCGGTCCACACGCGGTACACGGCATTTCGCGCAGAGATGGCGACGCTTCGCGCAAAGGCGGTAGTATGCGAATCAGGT
The DNA here is from genome assembly GCF_002276395.1 of Paenibacillus sp. 7541. Classification (NCBI taxonomy): domain Bacteria; kingdom Bacillati; phylum Bacillota; class Bacilli; order Caryophanales; family Paenibacillaceae; genus Paenibacillus; species Paenibacillus sp. 7541. The sequence continues at coordinate 49,416 of NZ_NQLZ01000030.1, forward strand.
CGCGTATATAATCAATTTGAAGCGCTTACAATTTGATTGGATTGAAACGCACTCTGCTGTGGATGGAGGGGAAATGGAATGGAGACCAAAGGAAAAAGCTATATGGAAGTATGGCATTCCGACAAATTCAAAAAACTGCTCACACACAAGAAACGTTTCATAGTTCCGATGACTGTATTTTTTATGCTGTTTTATTTTGCACTGCCGATTCTTACCTCGTACACGGACATCTTGAATCATCCGGCAGTCGGCCCGATTACCTGGGCCTGGGTCTTTGCCTTCGCCCAGTTCATTATGACTTGGGTGCTGTGCATTCTGTACACCCGCAAGGCTTCGCAATTCGACCGGATTGCGGATGACATCAAACAGGAGATGGAGGCTTAAGCGTATGGCGATTGCGTTATTTTGCGGTATCGTACTGCTCACGCTGATCATCACGTATTATGCCGCCAAGAAGACAACGAATACGAGCGATTTCTATACGGCAGGCGGCGGCCTGAAAGGCTGGCAGAATGGAACCGCGATTGCCGGCGATTATATGTCGGCAGCGTCCTTTCTGGGGATTGCAGGGTCCATCGCGCTGGTGGGCTTCGATGGCTTCTTCTACAGCATCGGCTTCCTAGTAGCTTATCTGGTTGTGCTGTATCTTGTCGCGGAGCCGCTGCGAAATCTCGGGAAATATACGGTGGCGGACATGATTGCCGCCCGCTTCTCGGATAAGAAAGTTCGCGGTGTAGCTGCGCTCAATACGATTTCAATCTCCATCTTCTACATGATCGCACAGCTTGTCGGCGCGGGCGCGCTCATTAAGCTGCTGCTGGGGCTGGATTACACGCTGTCCGTTCTGATTGTCGGTGTGCTCATGACGATCTACGTCGTATTTGGCGGCATGCATGCCACCAGCTGGGTGCAAATCTCGAAGGCGGTTCTGCTGATGATTGGTACGTTCATTATTTCCATCATCGTATTCGCCAAGTTTGACTTTAGCCTCACGAACATGTTCGAGCATATGAAGACGGCGACGCCGCTGCAGGAGGCCTTCCTCCACCCGGGGAACAAGTACAACGTACCGCTGGAGACGCTGTCGCTGAACCTGGCGCTCGTGCTCGGGACTGCCGGTCTGCCTCATATTCTGATCCGCTTCTTTACGGTGAAGGATGCGAAGACGGCGCGCAGCTCGGTCGTCTACGCCACCTGGATTATCGGCCTGTTCTATGTGATGACGATCTTCCTTGGCTTCGGGGCTGCGGCCTTTGTCGGGACGGCTGACATTACCCAGGTCGATACCGCAGGCAATATGGCGGCGCCGCTGCTGGCCAAGGCGCTTGGAGGCGACTTCCTCTTTGCCCTCATCTCGGCAGTCGCCTTCGCAACCATACTGGCAGTTGTTACCGGACTTGTGCTGTCGGCAGCCTCGGCCTTTGCCCATGATTTCTACGGTCAGATCGTGCGCAAAGGAACCTCCTCCGAGAAGGAGCAGCTGAAGATGGCGCGTTACGCCTCCATCGGCGTATCCATTCTTTCGATTCTGCTGGCGCTGTTCGCGCAAAATATGAACGTTGCCTTCCTCGTGTCGCTTGCTTTTGCCGTGGCGGCCAGCGCGAACCTGCCAGTTATTCTGTATACCGTCTTCTGGAAAAGATTCAATACCACCGGCGCGGTTACAGGCATGCTGACAGGTCTGATCAGCACCGTTGTTCTGGTTGCGCTCAGCCCGAACATCTGGGACCCGAACGGTCAGGCCATTCTGACAGGAACTCCGATCTTCCCGATGACCAATCCGGGCATCGTCTCGATTCCGCTCGGCTTCCTGGCGGCATATCTCGGAACGTACTTCTCCTCCTCCAAGGATGAGGCGAAATACGCCGAGGTGCTGGTGAAGGCTAACACGGGAGCATAACCGGGGACAGAAGAGGGCATCAGGCACGAAGTCTGAAGCCCGGAGTCTGAAACAGGTGTCTGTGCCTGATGCCGACGTTAGATGGCTTAAAGCGGATGAAGGACATAGAAAGGGGGACTCCTGCTGCTGTTACAGCAGTGAAGTCGCCCTTTTTTTGTCATTGCAAGCAGAAATCAACGAACATAGGAAGAGGGTAGTGAATATTCCATATTTATTTATGACGGAATTTGTCATATCCTATAATCAGGAACGGAGCGTCTGTACAACATGCAGTTGGTCCATTTCCATACATACTTACCAGAGGAGAACTTCATCAAAATTATGAAAACTAGCAAGCGTACGATGAGCAGACAGAAGCAAGTCCTGCTGCTATTAGCAGCTATCCTGTTCCTGGCATGTGCAGCCTTCGGATCCTACTGGTATTACAAATACCAGACCCGGTTCATTAATTATGCCAAATCCGAACCGCTCATTCCGGTGCAATCCACAGCCGAAATTGACAGCGATTATGACACGATTGTGGTCGGAACCGACCCGGAAGGCATTGCTGCGGCGTTGTCCGCAAGCCGAAACGGGCAGCGTGTGCTGCTGGTCGATGGCTATCAGCGAACGATGCTTGGAGGTCTGATGACCGAAGGCGGGCTGAATACGATTGATTTTAACTACTCGCCGGAGCAGCCTTCCTTTCTGGCTACGCTCCGTCCGGTCAAACTATTGAACAAAGGAATTTTTGAGGAATGGTATTCCTACTTTAATACGTCATCCTTCGATACGACACAAGCGGCCAACCGCTTCTATCAGATGGTTGCTGCGGAGCCGAACCTTGACCTGCTGATGGGGTTGCAGGCGATGGCGCCTGTCGTGGAACGCTCAGGAGATCAGGCAGTCGTGACCGGCGTCGTGCTCACTCTTCCGGACGGACAGGAACATACCGTCCATGCCGGTGCAGTCATTGATGCAACCCAGAATGCGGATATTGCGGCCGCTGCCGGCGCGCGATTCACGGTGGGGCGCAATGATACCGAGTCCGGCGGCACGCAGTTCATGGCTTCAACGCTGGTGATCAAGCTGAGTGGTGTTACCCAGGAAGCATGGAACAAGATGCTGACGCACGGCCCGGACACTTCCGGTGACCGGATGAGCATCTGGGGGTACACGGAAGCGCGGCATTATGAATCGACCCGCCCGGATCGTGTCAAGATGCGGGGGCTGAATATTGGCCGTCAGAACGACGGAACCATTCTGATCAACAGCATGCAGCTGTTCCAGGTGGACCCGCTGGATCCGCGATCGGTTGCGGAAGGCTTGCGGGTCGGTCAGGAAGAGGCGCCGCGGATTGCCGAATACCTGACGACTACGTTTGAAGAGTTCTCGGGCCTGTCTTATGCCGGAACAGCATCCGAGCTTTACATCCGGGAATCCCGTCATCTTATCGGCGAATACAGACTGAAACTGGCGGACGTTATGGAGAATCGCGTGCACTGGGACGATATTGCCTACGGCTCCTATCCGATCGATATTCAAAGCACGAGTGACGGCAGGACCGGCACCATCATGATGAAGCCGGAACGCTATGGCGTGCCATTTCGGACCCTTGTTCCTGTAGGTGTGGACGGGCTGCTCGTCGTCGGGCGCTCCGCCAGCTTTGATTCCATCCCGCATGGCAGCGCGCGGGTCATTCCGCTCGGCATGGCGACCGGCGAAGCGGCCGGGGCGGCAGCGGCATTTGCCTCCAAGCAGCAGATCAGCTTCAGGGAAATGTCACATTCCAAGGAGTTGATCGGTCAGCTGCGCACGATGCTGGAGAAGCAGGGGATGGATCTCACCCCGCATCATGTGCAGGAACCGGCCTATTTGACGCACAAAAACTACAAAGGCCTTCTGGCAGCGGCCAGCTTGTACCTGACCTCCGGCAACTATACGAATGACGGCTGGGCGCTCGATTCGCCTGCCAACGTGCAGCGCTTCTTCAATGCGGTTGCCCAGCTGTCGAACGCGTATCCGGACCTGTTCCCGAATTTGTCTTCAAGCGTGCTGAGCCATCTGGATGATCCAAGACAGCAGGCGCTCGATCTGTCTACAGCTACGTATATTCTGGCTTCGTCCATATTCGGAAGGGACCAGGTGACACCGGATACGTCGCTTGCGGAATTGATAGACAGGGGCTGGATTGCGGAAGAGACGCTGAGTCAGATTAGTGATCCGCAATCGCTAACCAATGGCGATTACTTTATGCTGATTTATGATCTGTCACAGAGCTATTTGCATCTCGAACTGGATGCATCCACGATATAGTGAACAGCCCCGGAAGGGGGATTCCTGCTGCCTAGCAGCAGTTGAATCCCCCTTTTTTGTCATTTTACGGTAAAATAGTAGGCGATGATGCATGATTAAAGCGAAGGAAGGAGGCCTGTAGTGAACATTTCCGGCATCGTATTTTTTCTGGCGATCGTGGTCGGCACGCTGATGATGACGTATTACGCGGCTGGCAGGACCACCAGTACCCACGATTTCTATGCGGCAGGCAATCGCCTGAACGGCCTTCAGAACGGGCTGGCGATCTCTGGCGACTATATGAGTGCAGCCTCCTTTCTCGGCATTGCCGGTTCGATTGCGGTGTATGGCTTTGACGGCTTCTTTTATTCGATCGGATTTCTGGCCTCCTATGTGATCGTTCAGTATTGGATCGCCGAACCGCTTCATAATTTGGGCCGGTACACGATGGCTGATGCGGTGGCGGTCCGGTTCCGGGAGCGGCGGCTGCGCGGGCTGATCGCACTGAACAATCTGATGATCACCGTCTTTTATATGATTGCCCAGCTCGTCGGTGCAGGCTGGCTCGTGCATCTCTTGTTCGGACTTGAGACCTCGTGGGCGATTGTGCTGGTGGGGATTCTGATGACGGTGTATGTCACCTTTGGCGGCATGCTGGCCACATCCTGGGTACAGATTGTGAAATCGATTCTACTCGTCAGCAGCACCTTTATTATTAGTCTGATCGTACTGGCCCGGTTCCGGTGGGACTTGCCGGGACTGTTCACAGCCATGCAAGAGGCAACGCCGCTGAAGGAGCGGTTTCTCCAGTCCGGGAACATGTTCGATCATCCGCTCGATATGCTGTCGTTTAATATGGCGCTGGTGCTGGGAACGGCAGGGCTTCCGCATATCATCGCCCGTTTCTATACGGTGCGGGACCCGCTGGCGGTCAGGCTGTCGGTGAAGACAGCTACGCTGACCATCGGCATTTTCTATGCGATGACCATATTCCTCGGGTTCGGGGCAGCCGCCTTTGTGGATTGGTCGGCATTGTCGGAACGGGTGGAGCTGGCGATACCGCTGCTTGCAAGCGCCCTGGGCGGCGAGTTTCTGATGGCGTTTGTGTCGGCGGTGGCTTTTGCCACAATTTTGGCCGTCATTTCGGGCCTGGTGTTAACCGCCTCATCCGCGTTCGCTCACGATGTGTACAGCAGCATATTCCGCGGCGGCCAGGCGAGCGAGAAGCAGCAGATGCGGGTTGCCAAACTGTCTGCCATAGCGGTCGGGCTGGCCTCCATCGTGCTTGCGCTGGGTGCGCAAAAGCTCAACGTGGCGTTCCTGGTCTCGTTTGCCTTTGCAGTTGCCGCCTCCGCCAATCTGCCGGTGCTGTTGTTCACGCTGTTTTGGCCCCGTTTTAATACGGCTGGCGCCATGCTGAGCATCGCCTGCGGCCTCGTAACATCGCTGGCCTTCATTGCGCTCGGCCCGAACGTCATGGACCCGGAATCCGGATGGATCCGGGCCGAGGCGATATTTCCGCTCAAGCATCCCGGCATTGTCTCGATTCCGAGCGGATTTGCCGGCGGTATCATCGGATCGCTGCTGGCGGGGCGAGTCAGCTCGAAGGGACAGTTTGAGGTGATGCAGACGATCGCCCATGTCGGTTCCGTTGACCGAAAGAAGGCTTGAGGCGGGGATAGTGCCGCTAATCAAGCGGGGTTCACGAGCGGGCGGAGAACAGGTCAGGCTCCAGCGATAGAATACGAAGCGGCAGCCTGCAGCAATGCCTTCGGTCACGAAGGGCTGCTGCGAGCTGCCGCTATTAGGTCTGTTGTATTTGAGATCAAGGAGATTATTTAATGCCGATCCGCATGCGGTAGCTAAACATGAGCGGAAGCGTCCGGCCTTGGAAATAGTCCGTGACCAGCGCCTGAAATTGATCCAGCTTCGCATGGATTTCCGGCAGGTTCAGCTTGAAGACGGTCTGAATTCCGCCTTGGCTGACAGCAAGGCCAATATAACGCTCGGCTGTAAAAGGCTCAGTGTGATGGAACACAATTTCCTTGGTGAATCGAAAATGTCCGCTCTCCCGGATATGCTTCAGATGCTCGTCCTTATTGCCTTTATAAGCCTGCTCCGCGGCATCGACATGGCGGTCGATCAATTGCTCGGAGAGCTCGATCAGTTCATGGTAGGCCAGTTCCACCTGCCAGTCCAGACTTGGCGGCCAGTCGCAATCGTAGGCGGCGAAGATGCCTCCCTCACGCAGGACGCGGGCAATTTCTTTCAAGGTGGACACCGGCTCCATCCAGTGGAACGACTGGGAGCAGGTGACAATCTCGGCCGCGCCGTCCGGCAGTTCCAGCTGATTGGAATAGCCGGGAACAAAGGACATCTCGGCCGCTTGAACCTGATCGTCTGTGGGCGCACCTGCCAGCGACATCAGCTTGTCTACCGCTTTGCTCCGCATATCGTCGTTCGGCTCGACCCCGATAATTCGTGCTGCGGTATCTCTCCACACGAAGCTGGACAAGCCGGTACCGCTGCCGATATCAACAACGAGAGAAGGCCTGTGCCCGAGATATTGGGTCAATAGGGTAACGACTTCCTGCGGAGCCTCGGGGCGATGCTGGTCATACGTGTCCTGGAACCCGTTGAAACGCTGCACGTTGCTCAGGCGATTGCCTTCGGGCACGGTTGTGGCGGATGGAACTTTGCTTGTTTCCTCTGTCATTGCAAGGTCATCTCCTTTTGTCTCTGATTCGACTCGCGCATGCATTCACACGGGCTGCCGATGTGTCATCGGCATCGTGGATCATTTGCGGCTTATACGACTATTTATTGAGCGAGCTCCTGATGCGGTTATAACGATCATATCATGCCTGAGCGATGCCAGTCATTGGGCTGGAGATATTCGCGAATAAAGGGCGGTCTAAACGGTTATGGGTAGTATACATAAGGCGCGGGCATGTACAATAGAATCAACATAAGTCGAAGACGTACGGCTGGCGGCAGAGGGTAAATGACGGCGGAGTCCTTAGCGCAGGATGACCGGCACGCATAGCCTGATGCTGAGAAGCGCACAGATCGACAGAGGCCGGGCAACCGAACAACCGGCCATCCGGACATCCGGCAAACCGGCCCGGGCCGCAGGCTCAGATAAGAACAGGAACAGGAAGAGGGAATTACAATGACAGCAACGATGCATAAAGGGATATTTTTTGATGTGGATGATACGTTATACGACCATTTGACTCCGTTTCGGGGGGCTGTGCAGGAGGTGGCCCAGCCTGCAGATTCATTTCCGTATGAAGCGGCATATCACCGGATGCGGTATTATAGCGACCGCTTGTCCGAGGAGCTTGGCGGCGCGGGGGCGGCGGCCTACGGGGAGGCGGTACGAGAGATGCGCGTGCGCCGTTTCCAGCTGGCGCTGGCGGAGTTCGGCATTGCACTGGATGAGAAGCAAGCGGAAGCGGTTCAGCGTGTTTATCATGAGCGCCAATTCCGCATCGAGATGTTTGATGGCGCTCGGGAGCTGCTGCGGACGCTGGTTGAAGCCGGTCATATCATCGGGCTGATTACGAACGGGCCTGAGGCGCATCAGATGAACAAGATCAGGGCGATGAACCTGGGCGATCTTATCCCGCCGGAGCGGCTGTTTGTATCAGGCGCGGTGGGATGGGACAAGCCGGACGCCCGAATCTTCCGGCATGTGAACGAGGCGACAGGAACGCGGCCGGAACACAGTTATTACATTGGCGACTCCTGGCGCAACGATGTGGTTGGCGCGCTGGCCGCAGGATGGCATGTCATCTGGTTCAATCACCGCGGTGTGAAGCCCGAATCGGATCATGAGCCGCATCATGTGGCGGCGAGCTATAAGGAGCTGGGTGAGCTTCTTGCCCGGCTTGGATGCGTATAGGCGTGCACATGGCAGGCGGTCGGTCAACTTGCTCATGCCGTCCTGTAGTGCTGCTGTGCCGCTAGCTTCTATATTCCAATTCATTCAGGCCGATCCTGCATTCAGGACGGTCTGCCAATATCCTGCCTTGTATAAGCCCGCTCCTTCCTTCTGGATTCCCCCGCCCCTGTGCCTGAATGGGCATCCCCTCTACTCCGTATATTGCTTGCGAAACTTCAGCGGTGATATTCCGAAGCGGGCCGAGAAACGCCTGGTGAAATAGGGCGGATATTGAAATCCGACATGCTCGGCGATACGCGATATGGACCACGGAGTGGTCAGCAGCAGCCGCTTGGCTTGATCCAGCCGATACTGGAGCAGAAATTCGGCGGGAGTGATGCCATAGGCTGTCTTCATGCAGCGTGTCAAATAGTTATAGTGATAATGAAGCGCCTCGGATAATCGGGCATTGCTGATCGGCTCTCTGTAATGCCGTTTGATATACGCTTCAATCTGCTCAGCTACCTTGTGAACCCGGGTCTGCTCCTGGTCGATGCGGGATCGGTCCAGCAGCTGCATCAGCTCGATGAACAGCGTCTGCTCCCGCCAAAATGCAGTCGAACGCGGCTCCACCGTCAAGAGCTGCAACGCTTCCAAGAGACGGAATGCCTGCTCCGGGTCGGGCATCCGCCCTTGCTTCGGCAGCTGGATGCTGTGTGCCATCGGGCTGTCTTCACGGCTTGCATCCGGCTCGTGACACTGAAAGTGCAGCCAGTAAAAAGAGGACTCCTCCAGGCATCCCTGCACCGAATAATGATAGGCATCCGGGAGCAGAATGACCATATCGCCAGGCCCCAGCGCCCACTGCTGGCCTTCCTCTCCGAGATAGAGACATCCCTTGTCCACCATGATGAGATCGTATACCCCCAAGTTGCGCCGGCTCGGGTGACTGTCCCCGGGGGCATAGAAGGATCTGCCGGATTCTATATAGAAGGGCAGCGGGAGCGGGGAGAATGTCAGAAGGGAATGATCAGCCATTTGCCATCACCTGACCCTGTGTGAAATTGTATAAAAAACAAGCTCATATCTGTTATCGCTTTCATCTTATCACAAAACGTAAAATGGGAGGAGCAAGGGCTATTATATATCGTTCAAAGGAGTGTTTAATCATGCTCACGATCACGGCACCTTCCAAATCTGTTCCGCTTCAGCAAGTGAAGCTTGATGATCCGTTCTGGTCCCAATATGTGAAGCTGGTGAGAGAAGTTGTCATTCCATACCAATACGAGGCGCTGCACGACCGGATACCGGGGGTTGAGCCGAGCCACGCAATTGCGAATCTTCGGATCGCAGCCGGAAGAGCGCAGGGGGAATTCGGCGGGTTCGTATTCCAGGACAGCGATCTGGCCAAATGGATGGAGGCGGCCGCCTATTCCATCGCCGTACATCCGGATGCTGATCTGGAGAACAAGGTGGACGAAATTATAGATATGATTGAGGAGGCCCAGCAGCCGGACGGCTATTTTAATACGTATTTCACGATTAAAGAGCCGCAGAAGCGCTGGACCAATCTGACCGATTGCCATGAGCTGTACTGTGCAGGGCACCTGATGGAGGCCGCTGTAGCTTATTATCAGGCAACCGGGAAGCGCAAGCTGCTGGATATTGTCTGCCGGTTCGCAGACTATATCGACGCTGTGTTCGGCCCGGAGGAAGGCAAGATTCACGGCTTTGACGGGCATCAGGAAATTGAGCTGGCGCTGGTGAAGCTATATGAAGTGACCGGGGAAGAAAGATATTTGAAATTGAGTCAGTATTTTATCGATCAGCGAGGCACCGAGCCGCACTTCTTCCTTGAGGAATGGGAACGGCGCGGCCGGACATCCTTCTTCTCGCGAACGTCAGCCCCGCCTCACCTGGACTATTACCAAAGCCATATTCCGGTCAGAGAGCAGCGGGAGGCTGTCGGCCACTCGGTTCGAGCGGTGTATATGTATACGGCGATGGCTGATCTGGCGGCCCGCACGAACGATGCGCAGCTGCTTGAGGCTTGTCAGGCGCTATGGCGCAACATTGTCCATAAGCAGATGTATGTTACAGGCGGGATCGGTTCCACCCATCACGGCGAGGCGTTCACCTTCGACTATGATCTGCCTAACGATACCGTCTATTCAGAAACATGCGCCTCCATCGGGCTGATCTTCTTCGCGCGCCGCATGCTGCAGCTGTTCCCGAATTCCGAATATGCCGATGTGATGGAGCGGGCGCTGTACAACACAGTGATCGGAAGCATGGCCAAGGACGGCAGACATTTCTTCTACGTCAATCCGCTCGAGGTATGGCCGGATGCGTCCCGGAAGAACCCTGGCAAGCACCATATTAAGCCGGTTCGGCCAGGCTGGTTCGCCTGCGCATGCTGCCCGCCTAATGTAGCCCGATTGATGTCTTCGCTCGGCGAGTATGTGTACACCTCAAGCTCGGATACGCTATTCACTCACCTGTATATCGGCGGCGAAGCCAACGTGAATTTCGGGGACGTCCCGGTGAAGGTTGTGCAGAACAGCGACTTGCCGTGGGGCAGCAGCGTCAGCATGACCGTCCAGCCTGAACAGGAGACCGAATGGACAATCGCTGTCCGTATTCCGGGCTGGTCGCGCGGCCAAGCGGTCCTGCGGGTGAACGGAGAAGAGATGGATCTGAATGCGGTGGTGAAGGACGGATATGCTTACCTTCGCCGGGTGTGGGCAGATGGCGATACACTGAGTCTGGAGCTGTCCACGGCGGTTCAGGTGCTACGCTCGCATCCTCATCTGCGGGCCAATGCGGGAAAAGTTGCAATCCAGCGGGGACCGATTGTTTATTGCCTGGAGAGCGTCGATCATGGCGCGCCGGTTTCCTCGATATTGCTGGCATCCGAGCCGAATCTGAAGGCACAGTTCCATCCGGATCTTCTGGGCGGTGCGACCGTCATTGAAGGTGAAGGTTGGCTCGAGGAAAGCGATGATTGGAAGGATGATCTATACCGGGCCTCTGCGAAGAAGCTGCGTCCGGTTACGATTAAGGCCATCCCTTATTATCTGTGGGGCAATCGCGGCGAGAATGAAATGGCCGTCTGGATTCGTGAAGCTCCCGCCCTGACCTGACCTGATTCATCATTATAATCTCTAGGCTCCATCATTCCTGCACAACGAACAGCGGGACTTCGTATCCTATCGGTTACGAAGCCCCGCTGTTTTGCCGTCCGGTTCGAGCACGAGCACAATAGACCAGCAGTCGCCCTTCTCCTATCTTTCAGGTCATCCCACAAGCTCATTCGTTCCCTAATGCGAACCTGATCCGCAGCATCATGGCCTGGCCCATCACGTGTGGTCAAGCGCATATGCTGCCGTAACTCGATGACTGCGCCGCTGCATAGCATCTTCTACGGTTCCAGAAGCTTCCGAACGGAGGCTTCAATCTTCTCCGGCGTATCCGTCGGCGCAAAGCGCTGGACGACCTTGCCGCTGCGGTCAATCAGAAATTTGGTGAAATTCCATTTAATCGCCTTGATCCCGAGCGCGCCTGGAGCCTCCTCGGTCAGATGCTTGAACAGGGGGTGAGCATCTGCTCCAAGCACATCGATTCTTGCAAACAGCGGAAAGGAAACGCCAAAATTCAACTTGCAGGCTTCCTCAATCGCCGAGTTATCCTCCAGCTCCTGATTCATGAACTGATTGCTCGGAAAGCCGAGCACGGCAAAGCCTTGATCCCGGTACGTCTGATACAGCTTCTCCAGACCTGTAAACTGAGGGGCGAAACCGCATTTCGTGGCGGTATTGACGATCAGCAGCACCTGTCCTTTGTAGGGCGCCAGCGTTTGCTGCTCTCCCCGGATCGTTGTGACTTCAATGTCGAATAAACTCATCCCTATCATTGCCTCCTTTCACCTTCCTGAGGTGATGTTGTACGCGCCTGTTTCAGACTTCTCTCTGTTTCATCTCTGCTTCGAATCCCGGCTTGTTAGCTTTAGGTTATCCGCTTTCCCAACGGATTGCAAATGGGGATCGCAGCGCATAACAACAAGCCGGATGAGATGTCCGACATAATTTCACCAGGAAAAAATTACATCAAAACATGGACGAAACGGCCGGCTTGTGATAATAGTTAATTGAGGATTTTGTAAAATCCTGACTGAAGTATGAGGAATTAGGGGGACGTCATGAGTCTGAAAAGCCAAATGCTCAAGTCAACGCTGATCAGCGTTTTTGCCTTTATGCTGGTTGTACTGATTGTCCTGATTCCACGGGACTTGAATATGAGAATTGAAGGCTATATCGTTGTAGCCGACCCGGCCTTCAAGTGGAGTCAATTTACGGAGAATGTCTATCAGTTTTTTAGCAACGCGATTGCCAGTGGCAGCCTCGGACCGTCCCGATACCAAGGACAATCTGCGGAGGCGGCCGCTTTCGAAGCCGTGGGGATGAGCCTGCTGGTTATTGTTTCTGCTCTGTTCTTGGGGCTGGTGTTTGGCGTTCTGAAAGGGGTTGCCGATTATAAGCTGTCCAAGACCAAATTCAGCGTGTTCGGGAATTGGACAACCTGGCTCTTCCAGTCGATGCCGGATTTCTTCCTGATGCTGGTGATCCAGTGGTATCTCGTCAAGCATGTCCCGTTCATTCGTTACTTTGCGGTTGAGGGATGGGAGGCTTTTGTCATTCCGGCGCTGCTGGTGTCAATCTATCCCGTCGTTTACATAGCAAGAATTACTTCCAGCTCGCTCGCGGCCCAGGAGGGGAAGCTGTACATTATGCTGGCCAAGGCGAAGGGGCTGAGAGACAGGGTGATTGTCTTCAAGCATATGCTGTTAAACGGCATCGGCCTTATATTGACCCACCTGCCCGGGCTGCTCGTATACATATTGTCGAACCTGTTCATCGTCGAGCTTTACCGCAACTATCCCGGCGCGTCCTGGCGCTTGGTCCAGGCCCTCGACTTTAATGCGTATACAGGGACGGGGCCAGGTTATGAACCAGGGATTATTATCTATATCTGTTTTAGCTTTATGGTGCTGTTTCTGCTGGTGCAGTGGATCAGCCATATGGCTCGTCGTTTTTTGGGACCGCAATAAGGGAGGAAGTATCGTTGAAGAATGTTCCATTGTGGCTAGGCGGATTCTTAATCGCATTTCTTTTATTTGTAGCGTTTATCGGACCTTATCTGCCCATGATTGACATGGAGCTGAATCAGGAGCGGTCGCGCTGGGTTACGGAGGACAAGCTGGCCCTGCCCGCATTCAAACCATCGGCGAAGAACTGGCTTGGCACGGACAAGAACGGTGTGGACAATCTAAGCAAGCTTGTGGTGGCGGCGAAAAGCACTCTGTTCATGGTAACCGCCATTGCGGTCGTTCGCTATTTGATTGGCGTGCCGCTCGGATTGCTGGCGAGGAAGAAGAGAGGTTTCTTCCACAGCCTGGTCTCCTTTATGGAGCAGATATTCTCATTCATGCCGCCGATATTTGCCGCAGCACTGCTGCTGGCTATTCCGTTCTTCCTGTTTACGGAGAACCGGATTGCCTGGGCCATTGTGATCCTTGCAGCTGTTGAGGCAGGCAGGGTGGCAACAACGGTGCAGGAGCAGGCTAATCAGCTGTCCCGGGAACCATTTATGGAAGCGGGCATTGCGCTGGGTCTCACTTCCCGCAAGCTGATGAGGAATTATTATTTGCCAGCGCTGGTTCCGCAGCTGATCGTCAACTTCTGTATGGATATGGGCAAAGCGATGCTGCTTCTGGGTCAGCTGGCGATCATAGGGATCTTCATCTCCCACGAGTGGAAAGAAGTTGAAGAGTACACGATGCAGTTTGTGGAGACCGGGGTGAACTGGGCTACCTTGCTGTCCAGTAACCGCATGGACATCTACCTTGGCAAAATGGAGTTTGTCATCTATCCCGCCGGTGCCATGATGCTGGCTATCATCGCGTTCAACCTGTTCGGCGAGGGGCTGCGCCGTCACTTTCAACTGAAGGGCTGATGGCGGTTTCGCCCTGCCCGGAACGTTCATTCAGGCTGTGCCCAGACGGATACGCTGCCTCCATTTACCGGAAATACAGCATATCCGTCCGGTCCAATTGTGATCTGGTCGCTTCGCGCTTGCGTCAGATCCACCCACACCTCGCCGGCGCGGTGCTCGCCGACATGCATTCGCTTCTCGCCCGCATCTCCGTTCGAGATGACGACTGCGCATCCGGAGCCGTCCATGTCCGGAAACCCCTTGCGCACCCAGCCGATGGTGTTCGGGTGGTCAAAGTAATCGATCTGCTCCCCGTATGCTTTGGACCGGCGGGCGTACAGGAGCGGATCGAGCACCTCCTTTTTGCCGGGAATAGGATGCTCCCCGCCAATCCCGTAGTAATCGCCGTAGAAAACAACCGGATAACCATCCTTCCGCAGCAGAATTAAAGCATAAGCGCTGGGCTTGAACCCGTCTTGAACCCAGGACTCCAGCGACTCCTGGGGCTGGGAGTCATGGTTGTCCACGAACGTGACGGCATGCAGCGGATGGGACTGCACCAGCGTGTCATCCAATATCGTGCGAAGATCGAATGCCCTTCCGCCCTGGGAGGCAGCTTGCAGCTTGTAATGCAGCGATACATCGAACAGATCGATTTTGTAATCTACCGTATCGAGGAAGTCCCGACAGTCCGCAAGGTCCGGATTCCAGAACTCTCCGAAGATATAGAAGTCCTCCCCGCGCTTTTTCTGCATCTCCACGGCAAATTGTTTAATGAAATCATGGTTGATATGCTTGATTGCATCCAGCCGGTAACCGCTGCACTGAATTGTATCGACCAGCCACTTGCCCCATTCAATCATCTCCTTGCGCACATCGGGATGCTCGTAATCCAGATTGGCGAACATGAGATAATCATAGTTGCCAAACTCATGATCCACCTTGTCATCCCAGCCCTTATGCTCCCCAACCATTCTATATATCCCGCTCTGCTGCCGAGATGCGTCATAGTCGGTGCCGTTAAAATGCTGAAAGTTCCATTTGAAGCTTGAATATTGATCCCCTCGACCGGGAAATGTGAACTTGGTCCATCCTTCAATCTCAAAGGGCTCGGATATGACCTTGTTGCGGTCCATCGCATCCACCTGGACAACCTGAAACCGCTCGGTTTCATCCGCGCCTGCCTTATGATTCATGACGAGGTCAACATAGCAGGCAACGCCGTGTTGCTGACAAGCGGCAATGGCGTCTACAAGCTCCTGCTTTGTCCCGTATTTCGTTCGGACTGAGCCTTTCTGGTCGAATTCCCCCAGATCATATAGATCATATACGCCATAGCCGTTATCTTCTGCAGAGAGGGCTTTGGTCACCGGCGGGAGCCAGACAGCGTCGATGCCGAGTTTGCTCAGTTCCGGAGCCAGTTCGCGGAGCCGGTTCCAATGTGAACCGTCCGCAGGCAGATGCCACTCAAAAAATTGCATCATCGTATGATTTTGATTCATCATGCAGCGCCTCCTAACAGTTCCATTTTGTCCGAAAAAAAGCCGAAACAGACTATAAGCACCCAAGACCTTTAATAACAACACACCTTAAACAATATTTCTGTCTCTTCGATGATTACAATGCGCGGGAGTCGTTAAAAATAGTACTGTTGCTTAACTGAATCTGCAAAAATTTAGAATAGAAGGAGGATCAGACGATGAAAACATGGAATACGATTGCGCTGCTGCTGCTCATTATCGGGGGCATCAACTGGCTGCTTGTAGGGTTGTTTCAATATGACCTTGTTGCAGGCATATTTGGCGGACAAACTTCAGGAGCCTCCCGTGTGATTTATACCTTGGTCGGTTTGTCCGCATTGTATTGTATTCGGCTCTTCGGATATGTAAGTAATGATGACAGATCTGCCGCCAGATAAGTCAATATATCTAACTCCAAATGTAACAAAATGAAAATTGCATGGATTACAGAAAGTTTACATGAAGAAAGGCCGTTTCCTTGAAAGGAAGCGGCCTTTCGGCATTTTCTTCGCATTGTCATTTCCGTAAGTGCCGATTAATACTAGTCAAATTCAACATATTCAACTAAAATGAACCATGTTAAAAGTGTAAAATCAGCGTAAAATACGATCTTAAAAACAACATATTTACGGATATGCCCGTCAGCTTCTAGAATAAACCCAACAGCCGCGCTGGACGCATTGATGATATGTAAATGATAAATTACATGACATAATATGATGTGTTCCAACGATGAAGCTGATTCCCTTAAAGAG
Source organism: Paenibacillus sp. 7541 (assembly GCF_002276395.1). Taxonomy (NCBI): domain Bacteria; kingdom Bacillati; phylum Bacillota; class Bacilli; order Caryophanales; family Paenibacillaceae; genus Paenibacillus; species Paenibacillus sp. 7541. The sequence continues at coordinate 65,742 of NZ_NQLZ01000030.1, forward strand.
AACGGAGACAAGAGACAACAGGCATAATCAAGGGAGAACTTGAAGGAAAGGGGGAGACAATGCCGCTCCGATTGTTCTTTATAGCCGTTTAGCTGTGAAGCGCATCATGCATGGCTTTCAGCAGCGTGCGCGTCTGATCACAGCTGTACTCCCAGAACATGATCCCTGCAAGGCCCTGATCCTGGATGTACTTGCACTTGTGGGCAAGAGATTCGGCATCATCATACGTAATGAAGCTGCTTCCATTAAATAAATAAGGAGCTTTGGCTTCATCGTCCCAGTACCTGGTGTACTCCGGATTGTTGAAGTAATCGGCAGCAAGCTGCGTATAGGTGGGCCCATATCCGCCCGGGCCAGGTGTCATCTGCAGGAGACCGTGATTGCGATCAGGGACATCCTTCCACATCCGGGAGTAGAATGCGGCACCGATGACAATTTTGTTCAGGGGCACACCCGCCTGGGTGAACAAGCGTACGGATTGATCGCTACTAATCCGGAACAAGTCGCCGGTAGAGGTGTACAGATTCGTATGATGCCCTGTCAGTGTCTGAAAGCCGCCGCGCATATCGTAGGTCATGAGCTGGACGAAATCGAGATAAGGGGCCACGCGATCCATTTCGGTACCATCAAGGTAATATTGATCGGCGCCGGCTGCGATGGTCAGCAAGTAATGCCGATGGCCTCTGCCGTACTGGTCCAGAGTGTCCCGCAGTTCTTGCAGGAGCAGCGTGAAATTCTCCTTGTCCTTCGGGGAGGCGGCAATGTTGGCCACCGCATAAGTCGGGTACTCCCAATCGAGATCTATGCCATCAAACGGATAACTTCTCAGGATCTCGATCGCGGACTCGCAGAAGCGTCTTCTGCCTTCGGCCGTCATGGCCGCTTCAGAGAAACCGCCGGCACCCCAGCCGCCTACGGACAGCAGAATGGTCAACTCGGCGTTGATCGACTTCAGACGAAGCAGTTCGCTTGCCGTTTCAGGATAAGGATACGTAATGGCTGCGTTCTGGACGTGACCAAACGCAACGTTCACATGGGTGAGGCGCTTCGCATCGTCGGCCGTAACCTCCGGCAGTGCATTTCTGCCTACATATCCGGCCAGAATTTTTGTAACCTTGGTCATGGATCATTACCCCTTTCATCAAATCGAAGTGAAATGCATTTTTCCAAGAGTAAGTCCAGTTCCAGCATATGTCAACCCATGCACCAGAAGAGAAACAGATTTCACTGCCCTGGCTGGAAGCGGACAAACGGCTTATACCCAATTCGTTATAAAAGCGCTATCATTTTAGAAAATCAGCCTAGACGATATCACTGCAAAAGGAGGGGAAGTGATGCAGCAAGATGTTCAAGCCGCCTTGCCAAACAGCATACCGGACCCGTCGGTTCCGGTTCAGAAGAAGAGGACGTTGTGGCGTAGAATCACCCGGAACTGGGAGCTGTATCTGTTCATCGCGCCAGCATTTTTCTACTTTCTGATCTTTCATTACGGCCCGATGTACGGGATCCAGATCGCTTTTAAAAACTTCATCCCTACGATGGGCATCACCGGAAGTCCCTGGGTTGGATTCGAACACTTTGTGCGTTTTTTCGACTCCTATTATTTCTGGGATTTGCTTTGGAACACCCTTAGCATCAGCTTGTATGAGCTTGCCGTCGGATTCCCGCTGCCCATTATTCTGGCGCTTGCCTTCAATGAGGTGAAGGATTCCTTCTTCAAGCGTACCGTGCAGACCGTCACCTACGCGCCGCACTTTATCTCGGTCGTTGTCATGTCCGGTATGATCATTACCTTTTTGTCGCCATCTTCAGGCATTATTGTGCATATGATTCAGTTTCTCGGCTTTGACGCTCCCCAGTTTCTGACCGATCCGGCCTGGTTCAAGACAGTGTATGTACTGTCCGGCGTGTGGCAGAGCACGGGATGGGGGACGATTATCTACCTGGCCGCATTATCGGCGGTCGATCCGCAGCTTCACGAAGCTGCCATCGTGGACGGCGCCAGCCGCTGGAGACGCATTATGCATATTAACATTCCGGCGATTGTACCGACCATTACCATTTTGCTGATTCTGAACATGGGCAGCATTCTCGGTGTAGGATTCGAGAAGATCCTGCTGTTGCAGAACCCGCTGAATATGGAGGCTTCCGATGTGATCTCCACCTTCGTCTACCGATCGGGATTGCTGGATGCGCAGTACAGCTTCTCTACCGCTGTCGGATTGTTCAACTCGGTGGTGAATGCGATTCTGCTCATCGTTGTCAACCAAATAGCCCGCCGGACAAGCGAAAACAGTCTGTGGTAGAAGGAGAAGGAGGGAGAAATCAATATGCCATCTGCAGTGAAAGAAAGCAGAGGAGATCGCTGGTTCCTGCTGTTTAACTACATGTATCTCCTATTTGCACTGGTCATTGTTCTGTATCCGCTGGTGTATATCATCAGCGCCTCAATCAGTGATCCGAGGTATGTCAGCTCAGGTGAAATGTGGCTTTTGCCCAAAGGCATTACGTTTGAAGGCTACGCCCGCGTATTCGAGAATTCGAAGATCTGGACGGGATACAAGAACACCATTATCTATGCGCTGGTCGGGACGGCCGTGAACCTGCTGGTGACGATGCCGGCGGCCTATGCGCTAAGCCGGAAGGACTTTGTCGGTCGGGGATTCTTCATGGGCATGTTCCTGGTGACGATGTTCTTCGGCGGAGGGCTTGTTCCAAGCTACCTGCTGGTGAAGGATCTGGGCATGGTCAACAGCATGTGGGCGCTTATTCTTCCCGGTGCTGCTTCGATCTGGAACATCATCGTGGCCCGTACGTTCTTCCAGTCGACGATTCCTAGAGAGCTGCAGGAAGCGGCTCATATTGACGGATGTACGAACCTCAGACTGTTTATGAAAATCGTGCTTCCGCTCTCGCTTCCCATCATCGCGGTGATGGCTCTATTCTATGGCGTCGGTCACTGGAACAGCTACTTCAGTGCCATGATCTATCTCAATGAGGAAGCGAAATATCCGCTTCAGATGATTCTGCGACAAATCCTGGTTCTGCAGGAGATGGGCTCGGAGATGACCGGACCGGTCAGCGGAGAGGTGGCACAGGCACTGGCGAACAAGGCCGATGTCGCTGCGCTGGTCAAATATGCGGTCATCATCGTATCCACCCTGCCGGTCATTGCGGTATATCCGTTCCTGCAGCGTTATTTTGTACAGGGCGTGATGATCGGTTCGGTTAAAGGTTAACATCGCGCTGGCCATTCTTCACCTCGGTCAGACCGCGATGAAATAAATGAACATCACAAAAGGGAGGCTCTTATTATGCGAGGTTTAAAAAGAAAATGGGCAATTATTCTTACGTTTTCGATGCTCTTCTCGGTCTTGGCAGCTTGTGCTTCTTCTTCCCCTTCTACATCCGAACAGCCTGAAGCAGGCAGTGCAACGGGCAGCAATGTGAACAAGGAAGGGTTCCCGATTGTGAATGAGCCCATCACCTTAACGATGATGGCGAAGGATGCCGGGATGAAGAACTGGAATGAAATGCCGGTTATTCAAGAGATGGAGAAGCTGACCGGAATCAAGTTTGATTTCCGGAACGCACCGCTCGACAGCTTTGATACGAAGAAAAACCTCGTATTTGCAAGTGGCGACTACCCGGATGTCTTCTACGCCGCAGAGCTTACTCAAGACGAGGAAGTCCGGTATGGAGGTCAAGGGGTGCTGATTCCTCTGGAAGACCTGATTGACGAATACGCACCGAATATTAAAAAGATACTCGATGAAAATCCGGAGATCCGCAAGTCGATCACAACCCCGGACGGGCATATTTATTCCCTGCCTCGCATCGACTTGTCCGCCGTATGGTATCGCGGTCCGATGTGGTATAACGGCGAATTCCTGAAAGCTCTGAACATGGACAAAATTCCGGAAACGACCGAAGAGCTCTACACGTATCTGAAACGCGTGAAGGAAGAAGATCCGAACGGCAACGGTCAGGCAGACGAAATTCCGTTCTCTTCCGTCAAACTGGATGATGTGCGAATGTTTATGCTGGGCTGGTGGGGCATTTACGGCGAGGTCATTTACGCAGACAAAAACCACAAAGTGAATTACACGCCGATGCAGGAAGGCTATAAAGGCTATCTGACATTCCTGAACCGGCTCTGGAACGACGGGTTGATGGATAAGGAAACGTTCTCCCAAACGGACGATCAGAAGAAATCCAAAGGGAAAAACAATCAGCTGGCCATCTTCTCAGACTTCCATCCGTACTTTACGCTTGGCGGGGATCCGAACCCTGAAGATGAAATGATGAAGCCACTGAAGAGTGAAATCGCAGATTCACCGGTATATGGCAAGCATCCTGGACTGTCCAGAGGCGCATTTGCCATTACAAATTCCAACAAGGCACCAGAAGCGACTATGCGCTGGATCGACTATCTGTACAGCTATGAAGGCGCCGTGCTGTTCGATCTGGGACCTGAAGGGATGCTGTGGAAATACACAGACAAGGACAACCGCGTGAAAGAAACCGTCCCAGTGGAGGGAGACCGCGAGGAATTCCGCGCGACGCTAACGCCGAACTATGGCATCGTGACACCGGGCATCGTGAACAATGATGTACAGAAGGGTCTGAAGACCGACTATGACGAGTTCCTGATCAAAGAAAATGAAGAGAAACTGCTGCCTTATGCGAAAGTTCCTTATCCGCTTGTATATCTGACTGCAGAGGAGACGGAGGAGATCAGCAAGCTTCGTTCCGATCTTGACACCTATGTTAAACAGATGGAGGCTAAATTCGTAATTGGCCAAGAGCCGCTGACGAACTGGGATGCCTACGTCGAGCAGATCAAGAAGATGGGCGGGGAGCGCATCGAGGAAATTTATCAGGCTGCCTACGATCGCTGGAACCAAAACCAATAAACTAAAATGGGTGATCTAAAAAAGCAACTCCCCCTTGAACCGGGGAGTTGCTTCCTATATATCGATATTCCGATATGAGCAGTGAGCAGCTCGGATAAGGACTAGTCCTCTTCATCATCGGCAAGCTCGGCCGCGCCGCTGTTCCCGTACTGCTTGCGGTACTGTCCCGGCGTACAGCCCATCTCTTTCTTGAACTTGCGGATGAAGTTCGGTGTATCCAGATAACCGACCCGGGTGATGATGTCCTTGAGCGGATCGCTGGTCTGAATCAGCTGGCGGATCACCTCGTCCATTCGCTTCTGCCATATATATTGCGAGAAATTGGTGCCTACCTTCTCTTTGAAGGAACGGCTGAAATAGGATGCCGAGATGGAGAATTTGGCTGAGATGGTGCCCAGGCTCAGCGTATAATCAGTGAAGTTCTCGTCGATGTAAGCGATGATTTTGTTGAGTAGGGTGTTCTCCTCGTATACGCTTTTTCGCTCGACATGATCACAGATTTCAGCGGCAAGCACATTCAGCTTCTTCTCCAGCTCCTCGAGAGAATCGAAGGAGGTCAGCTGAGGGAGCTGCTTCACCACATGATGAATGCCAAGCTCCGAGGCCATCTTCAGCATCGTATTCATAATGTCAAAGCAGATGCACCGCAGCAGCGCCACCGGGATCTTCTCGGTCTTGAGGCTGGCGATCGCCGTGTGAATCGTCTGCGCGGCAACCTTGTAGCTGCCCTGCTTCAGGCTCTGGTTGAGCTTCAGCAGCAGATCCTTCGGTATCCAGAAGGCAGGGTCCTGCACCTCGGATAATTTATCGAAGAAGCCGGTGCTTTCCTGGTTGTTCAGCATGCAGAAATCAAGTGCCGACGAGGCTTCGATATAGGATTGATGCAATTGCTCGGGACTGGTGTAGGCTGTCCCTACCCCGATCGCGAGAGGGACCGGCGAGTTGCTTCGTATTCTCGACCGCACGGCTTCCACGATCTGAACTCTGCGCTCGTACAATACGCTCGGGTCTTCGTTATCGGCGTCAAAGCCGATGATCAAGGCCAGCTGCTCCGGCTGGGGAAGCTCGACGCCATAGGCAGAAGCGGCATGCTCAGGAATGCTGATATCGGTAAAGAGCGGCACGATAGACGGTACAGGCTCCTCTTGCAGTTCGGCATCATGCGGTTCGGCCTTGGCTGTCTGGTCCCAGCTAATATGTATGACAAAATAATGCGAGTGCGGGAACCGGATGCCGAGCATGCTCTGCACCTCGGCCGTATAATCCCGGGAATGGCCGTATTTGAGCAGCATCAGCAAGTACTGGTTCCGGGCATAAGGCTCCTGAATATCGATGCGCTTGATGTAATTGTGCAGTGTTTTTTTGATCCAATCCAGCTCGTTGCTGGCCGGAGGCTCGGAAGATCGCTCGGTAAGGGTTTTCAATTTCACGATCTCCATTAGATCTGATATCGGGTGATACTGCCGTCTTGCGAGCAGGATCGCGATCAGTGTCCCCATCACCACAACCACCGAGAATACGAGCAGAATGAAGGTGCGGATATGGAGAATGCGCTCCTGGAACTGCTTCCTTGGCATCGCAGTCACGTAGGTCCAGCCGTTGTCTTCGGACTTGACGGAAACGACCGAGTGCTGCTCCTGATTCAGCGTAATGCTGTGAATGCCGGAAGTGAGCTGGTAGAGGGCATTCACCTCATCCGGGGTAACCGGCTCGCCGTGGCGGTTGGCAGCAAGCACATGGCCGTTGTCATCAAAGATGTAGGTCATCCCCTGGTAGTCGGTCAGAATGGAGTCGATCAGTCCGGTCAAGCTGGACTCGGGAATGAGATACATGACCGTGCCATGAGGATAAGGCTTGTTCGGTGTAATGGGCACGAGATACGCCATGAGCGATTGCTGCAGCTGCCCGTTGCGGTCTACGAGCTCTGATGGCCGCATGGTCGGGAAACGCACGTTGTTCAGATCGTTGATGAAGTCTTCTTTTTTCCAGCTGTGGAATTTGTAGCGGCCAAGAAACACCGACAAATCCTCCAGGCCCTTCGCCGAATAAATAAGGTCTTCCCCACGGAAATAAAGAAACAGCTCGTTGATGATGGAACTGGTAGCCTTGTACTTCTCCAGCGTACTGATCGCATCGCGGCTGTAGTAGGGATGATGCACGAGATAGGGTGTGAGCTGGCCATCGTAGGCAATCCGGGAGGCAATTTCGTGCAGTTCCTTCATGCGCTCGTCGATGACGGTCATCGCTTGCGTAAGCTGATTTACATTAGTGTGTTCGATTTCGGAGCGGAGGGTGTCAGTCGCATTCTGGTAGATAATAAACGTCAATATAACAAGAGGTATAAGGAAAATGGAGATGTAGGATAGCGTGTATTTCAGGAGTAGCTTGGATTTAAAGTGATTCCACTTCATCTTCATGTAGGTACCTCCTGTTAGCTTCTTATTTAAAAATAGTAAGAGAACTAGGGATATAAATCAATGCTCCGCATTCAACTTTCGCAGAAATTGATGAGGAGGATGAGGGAGGGAATCGTGATGAATTACAGCGGTGTGCCTGAACCGGGCATCGAGGTGCAGCCAAAACATTACATTTGCCGAAGGGCTTCGGGGAAGCTGAAGCTGGATGGACGCCTGGATAAGCCATTCTGGGAGAAGGCGGAATGGACGGAGGATTTCGTCGATATTGAGGGGGAGCTGAAGCCGAGACCGCCTAAGCGGACCCGAGTCAAAATGCTATGGGACGATGATTATTTCTATGTGGGGGCCGAGCTGGAAGAAGACGAAATATGGGCGACGCTGACTGAGCGGGATTCGGTCATTTTCCATGACAATGATTTTGAAATCTTTATTGATCCGGACGGCGATACCCATAATTATTACGAATTCGAGATCAACGCATGGAATACGGTATGGGATTTGCTGCTGCCGAAGCCATATCGGGACGGAGGTCCGGCGATCAATGGATGGGATATTCATGGGCTGGAGACCGCTGTTTATATCGAGGGCGAAATCAACAACCCGTCTGCCGACAACCGGAAATGGAGCCTGGAGGTAGCGATGCCATGGAGCAGCCTGAAGGAGTGTGCGCCGGAGGGGCGCGGGCCAAGGGCTGGTGAATGCTGGCGGGTGAACTTCTCCCGGGTGGAGTGGCATGTGGAAATCAAGGACGGTCAATATGTGAAAAGGCTGGATCCGGCTACCGGCAAACCGCTGCCGGAGGAGAACTGGGTATGGAGCCCGATGGGGATTATCAATATGCACTATCCGGAGCTGTGGGGATATGTGATGTTCGCCGATCATGAGCAGGCGGAATTCGCGCTTCCGCCGGATGAAGGGATCAAGCGTCTGCTGAGGAAGGTGTACTACCGGCAGCGGAACTATTACGCCGAGCATGGGGTCTTTAGTGACCGGCTTGACATATTGCTGGGCGAGGCGGAGAAGGGCTGGGACGACGGCCTGCTTGATCTGAAGCTTGAAACCACGTCGAGCTTGTTTCAGGTCTCGGCCCGATCAAGCGATGGGCGCAGCCGGGTATGCATTCGGGAGGACGGCAAGTTATGGACGGAGCAGGAGGGAGCGAGAGAATGAATACAACCTACGGATTTGATGTGCAGGTGATGGAAGAGAAATTTGCAGCCAAAAGGCAGTGGGCGAAGTTTCGGGAGCGGGAGCTGTTCGGCGTCTTTCGTGAGCCGCTGACGGAGGAAGAGCGGCTGCTGCTGAAATTTCTGTATGCGTATATGCCGCTGCATGACCTGGCCGATTATGACGGGGCGTTCTTTCTTCGTCACGTTCGGCATGCGCTTGAGGTTCGGGAGCAGATGCCATGGGGGCGGTCGGTGCCGGAGGAGCTGTTCGTTCATTTCGTGCTGCCTTACCGCGTCAACAATGAGAACATCGACGAAAGCCGCATGGTGATCCACCATGAGCTGGCCCCGAGGGTACAAGGCCTGTCGATGTCGGAGGCGGTGCTGGAGACCAACTACTGGTGTCATGAGCGCGCGACTTATACGGGCAACGATGCCCGGACGGTTTCGCCGCTGACGCTGATGCGGACCGCACTCGGACGCTGCGGGGAGCAATCCACGCTGGCGGTGACCGCGCTGCGCAGCATCGGCATTCCGGCGCGTCAGGTATATACGCCGCGCTGGGCCCACTGCGACTCCAACCATGCCTGGGTGGAGGCCTGGGCGGACGGCGCCTGGCATTTCATCGGCGCCTGTGAGCCGGAGCCGGTGCTGGACGAAGGCTGGTTCCGCTCACCATCCACGCGCGCGATGCTGGTGAACACCCGGGTAGCGGCTGACTATGATGGTCCGGAGGAAATTTGCTCGGATCATCCGTGGTATGCGGAGATCAATATGCTGGACCATTATGCGCCAGTGAAAGAGATCTCGGTGTATGTTGTGGATGAGGATGGGAGACCGGCGATCAATGCAGAGGTGAATTTCCAGCTGTATAACTTCGCTGAATTCAGCACGATTGTCACCAAGAAGGCCGATGCTAAAGGGCGTGTCACCCTGATGACAGGACTTGGCGATCTGCTCGTTCATGCCCGTGGAGAGCAGGGCTGGGGCTTCCGGCATATCCGCGTGTCCGAGGCCGGGGAATTCGAGCTGACCATTCACTCGCAGCCGGACTACGGTCAGGTGCTGGAGCTGGATATGGTACCCCCGCCGGTGTCCGGAGGGGAAGAACGGGTCGTCAGCGAAGAGATGCGCCGGCGCCACGAGGAGCGGATGAAGGAAGGAACGGCCATTCGCGCGGCATATGAGGCCACGTTCTGCTCCGAGGCGTATGCGGCCAAGCTGGCCGGGGAACTGGCGCTGCCGCTGGACCGGCTGCTGCCGGTGCTGCAGCAGGCGAAAGGGAACGGGGAGGAGCTGGCTCTGTTCCTGCAGGAGATCAAGCCTGAACACCGGCTGCTGGGACTTCGGCTTCTGGAAAGCCTGCGGGTGAAGGATCTGACGGATACGTTTCGTGAGTCGCTGCATGATCATCTGAACGGCGCCCTGCCGTTTGTGGATCGCGTTCCGGATTCGGAGCTGTTTGATACTTACGTGCTATGTCCGCGGGTACACTTTGAGATGATTGCGCCGTACAGGGCGTTCTTCCAGCAGTCCTTTACCGAGGAAGAGAAGTCGCGTTATGCTGCGAGCCCGCAGCTGCTCGCCGAGCACATTGGCAGCTTGATTCAGGTAGCCAGCGATGTGGACCGTTATTCAGGAATGGCAACGCCCGTTGGTGCCTTCCGGCTGAAAGTGGCGGATCGGCTGAGCCGGCATATCGCGTTTGTGGCGGCGGCGCGCAGCCTGGGCATTCCGGCCAGACTGGAGCCGCTGAACGGCACGCCGCAGTTCTGGCAGGCAGGAAGCTGGCAGGATGCGGTGCTGGACCCGGCGGGGCTCCGGCAGGAGGCTGCAGAGATAGGGGCTGAACCGGCGGCGAAAGGGAAGGTATGTTTTGTACAGCCGCCGAATCAGCCGGCAGCGGACGCTTCATCCGACGTGGCCACGTATCATTACAATTTCACGCTGGCCCGGTTGGAGGAGGGCAGGTATCGTACGCTGTCGATTCCGTTCGGTGAAACGAATGTATACGACAAGCCTTACGAGGTGCTGAGCGGAGATTACCGGCTGACGACAGGAACCCGGCTTGGTGACGGTTCGGTTCGGGTGCTTCTCTCTTTCTTTAGCGTTGCGCCGGGTGAAGAAGTGAAGGCACCGCTGATATTCCGGGAAGAGGAGATTGAAGCGCCCGTATGGGGCAAAGTCAGTGACCGGGTATGGACTGATTGTGCCGGCAGCGGCAGTGTGGCCGCCGAGCACACTGGCATCGTCCTGGTCTGGCTGGAGTCCGAGCGCGAGCCGTCCAAGCATGTACTGCGTGAACTGAGAGAGCTGTCTGACCGGCTGGAAGACTGGGGAGGGCCGATCAAGCTGTTTAGCGAGGCAGCGCCGGCATCACAGGATATGGATGGGCTGCCGGATCAGGCCACGCTGCGGGTAGAGGAGGACGGTGCCCGCGGACTGCTGGAAGAGGTGAAGGCAACCGTGCCTGATCTCCAGGGCCGGGAATGGCCGGTCGTGCTGGTTCTGGATGCGAGCCGTCAAGTCCGGTACATGTCTGAGGGCTACAAGCTCGGCATCGGAGCAGACATTGTGAAGACGCTGAAGGCGCTCGGCTAGTGCTGAAGGAGCTGAACTGGCAATGAGGTGCCGCTGAGGCACCGCAAGGGGTTGGCTCACTATACAGATGACTTACTTATATCATGAATCTGAGAGCTATTAGGATATGCTCCCCTGGAGGGTCTTTCGGTGAATCCTTCCTAACAAACAAGCTGGCCAAGTAGAGGCCAGCTTGTTTGTTAGGGTTGCATTATGACTTGGAATTTCTCCGTTTATATAGGTAGAATCCTGCGAGCCCCAGTCCGGTTTTTAACTTAACTTATCTGCATACCGCTGCCGCAGCTTGTCCGCCATCTCCCGGACATCGTCTGCAGAGGGCAGCTTGAACCGGGCGGCCGCCTGGGTCAGGTCATAGCCAGATTGCCACCGGCGGACCACGTCCTTGACTGCATGCGTGAAGCTGTTTACGGCATCCTCCTGCCCGGGGATGAGCTCTTCCAGACTGGCGGTGCTGCTCTCTTCCACGAGCGGATAGCTGCCGGGAGCCGCGCCGGAGGCGGCGATGTCGTAGAAGGAGCGCACGAGCCTGGCGCGCTCGCTGCCGGAGCCGCTGGCGATGATGAATGCCTGGATGATGAAGGCATGCCGCTGGCGGCGCTGAGCGATGCCGCAAAATTTAAGCCCACCGATGCTGAGATCATACGTTCCGGGGCAGAAGGCGCCGGCGATCTCGCCGGTGTCCACCTGCGCCTCGGTAGAATGCAGCGCGTCCCGGATCAGCTGCACCATCACCTCGAAGTCGTCGTGGAAGTCCGGAGCCTTGCCCGTAGAATCGAACGGCAGGATCAGGGACAGATTCACGACGCCTGCGTCCAGGGGAACGGCTGCGCCGCCGGAGTGGCGGACCGCGGTGTTATAGCCCTGGGAACGCAGCCAGGCATCGCCTTCCGGCGCATGGGGGAGGCGGCTGTCCCGCACGCCCATGACAAAGGCGCGGGGATGCCGCCATAGATGGCAGATGGCTGGCCCGCCATTCCCGGTTTGGCTGCAGAGCAGCTCGTCCATGGCAAAAAGGTGAAGGACATCCACCGAGGATAGATCAGCGGTTCGGTCCAGTATAAGTATCGGCTGGTGTTCGGGTAAGCGGAAGGGGATATTCATGTTCAAATTGTTCAACGGGTAAGCCTCCTCTATATGTAAAGCCGGAGCATGTTCTGCTGAAATGAATGGGATTGATATGAACAGAATACCACAATGCCCGGGGTGGCATGAAAGATTTGCTTGCGCCTTTCGTTTGACAAGCAAGCGGCATCTTTTCTAAGATGAAAGAAAATCCTTGTTAAGTTATTGTATTTATAGGAATGGGCAGAACATCAAAGGTAGATAGACAGGTAGAACCACTTTGACAAAATTTTGGCGAAGATAGGGATAGGATGCAGCGGGATCAATTTTGCCAGGACCGTATAGAAGGAGAAGAGCATGGACGTTTATAACAATGTAGTGGAGATGATCGGCCAGACGCCGATGGTGAGGCTTCAGCGCGTGGTACCCCAGGGTGCAGCCGACGTGTATGTCAAGCTGGAAAGATTCAATCCGTCGGGCAGCGTGAAGGACCGGGCGGCGTATAATTTGATCCGCACCGCAGAGGAACAGGGCTTGCTTGCTCCCGGAGGAACCATCATTGAGCCGACCAGTGGCAATACGGGCATCGGCCTGGCGATGATCGCGGCGGCGAAAGGCTATCGGGCTATTCTGGTCATGCCGGACAATATGTCCAAGGAGCGGATCAACATTCTGAAGGCCTATGGCGCAGAGGTGGTGCTGACGCCCAGCAGCGAGCGCATGCCCGGCTCGATAGCCAAGGCGATGGAACTGCGAGCACAGATTCCTGGCAGCTTCATTCCGCAGCAGTTCCAGAATCAGGCGAACCCGGACATTCACAGAGTCACGACGGCGCCGGAGATTCTGGAGCAGATGGAAGGGCGGCTGGATGCTTTTGTGGCGACCGCCGGAACGGGCGGGACGATTACCGGCACCGGGGAGGAATTGCGCAAGCATCTGCCGGAACTGCATATTGCGGTTGTTGAGCCGCAGGGCTCGCCGGTGCTGTCTGGCGGACAGCCGGGGCCGCACAAGCTGGTGGGCACAAGCCCGGGATTTGTGCCGGATATTTTAAATACGGAGATCTATCATGAGATCATTCAGATTGCTGATGAAGAAGCGATCGGGATGGTCCGCAGCCTGGCTCGTCAGGAAGGGATTCTGGTCGGGCCGTCCTCCGGGGCCTCGGTATTTGCCGCGATCCGCGTAGCGGAGCGGCTGGGAGTAGGGAAACGGGTGGTATGTATGGCTCCGGATACAGGTGAGCGTTACTTGAGCATGGATATTTTTGGATCATAATGATAAGACTGCGCTGCGGCAGCTTGGCTGTACAGCAGGGAAGTTGCAGTGTAAGACGTGGGTGGTTGCCCGTATCGTATAACCAAACGAAGAACCGGACGAAGCAAGAGAGGGATCTTGCCGTCCGGTTCTTTGGTATATTCATGGGTATTGTTCGGGCAGTAATGGAAGCCCTCTCATTCCCACGAGCCCCGAGCTTCACTGGAAGTCAGCTCTGATTTCTGAATTGAGCCAGAGCCTGTTTGCCGCTCTGCACGACGATCACTTTATCGGTATAGGGCGTGAGCATTGCAGCGATCTTCCGCTTGCCTTCCCGCTCGTAGCTGTGATTCCACTTGAACATCTTGATCAGCATCTCGAATGTCGGCTTGTAATTCGCTTGTTCCGTCCCGAGCTTCTGTTTGATAAATCGCTTGACGATCTGGCGACAGCGAGTGAGATAGGACGGGCTCAGAAATAGGATCAGATCGGCTTCCTCAAGAGCAGGCCGAACCCAGTGATGATAGTGTGCGCCTTCGCTGACCCAGCTTTCGCTCTGAACCATCTGTTGGAGCAGGGCAACGATGGCTTCGTCATCACGCCGGATATCCCCAGCGTCCGCTCGGATCCATACGACATTGTCCAGTTCATAGAAAGGAGCATCCATCCGGGCGGACAGGGATCGGGCGAGTGTTGTTTTGCCGCTGCCTACAGAGCCGATAATATGAATTTTGCGCGGAATTTTCTTTTCCATATCAAGTCATGAGCCTCCCGGTCAGAGAATAGAGGTTGGAAAATAAGGATTCGATTCGCGTGCTCATATGTCCTCTTTTTGTGCGTCGATCTCTATCTGGTGCCCGGTTTCTCCGACCGTGATATTTTTGTTTGAATCATTGTGCCTAGCTTAGCTTAGCCTTGCAGCATGTGAAAGAAACCCCGAATCTGCTCAGCCAGAAGCTTCGGCTGCTCGGCGGCAATAAAATGCCCTCCGATATTTAGATCCTTCCAGCGAATGAGATTAGGAAATATACGCTCCACGTATGCCCGTGGCGGGCGAGTATTCGGCTCGGACGTTAGAGCAATGCCGTGCGGCACAGGAGAGGACTCTCCCGGGCCGGGCCAGCGGGTATGCCTGCCTTCGTAATAATAGCGGTTAGACGAATTGATGGTCCGAGTCAGCCAGTAGATCGCAACGTTGCTAATGAGGAAATCCCGGCTGAAGTGCTGCAGCAGGTCGCCATCCTTGGGGTAAGTCCAGTCATGCCATTTTTCCAATATAAAAGCGGCAAGTCCAGCTGGCGAGTCCTCAAGGCCATAAGCCGCCGTCTGAGGCTTGGTGCCGAGCAGATGGGCATAACCGCCTTCCGATGCATACCACTGCCGCTGAATATTGAGGTACTCGGTTTCTTCCGGGGACAGTAGGGTCGTTTCATCCGTGTACGGGCTCGGATTGGCTGGCGACGTGGTGTGGTAGCCGATTACACTCTCCGGTTGATCCAGACAGAGCAGCCCGAGGATGCTGGCACCGATATCATACCCGTGGGCGCCGAACCGATCGTACCCTAGGCCGGCCATCAATTGGCCGAGAAGCTGCCCGGCCTGCCGGTCTTCAAACCCCGGCTCCCTCGTCCCGATGGAGAAGCCGTGGCCAGGGATGGATGGAATAACAATATCAAAAGAAAGCCCGGAGCCATCCCCGTATGTATCCGTCTCAGTTAGGTAGGGGACCAGCTCTAGCATCTCATAGAAGGTGCTGGGCCAACCATGGGCAAGGAGCAAGGGGATGGGGCTCGCGCCGCTGCTCTTGATGTGAATAAAGTGAATGCGATGTCCGTCAATGTCGGCGATATAATTCGGATATGCATTGATGTTGCGCTCCATGCGGCTCCAATCGAACTCGTGCCTCCAGTATCGAATCATTTCCTGCATGAAGGCTAGCGGAATTCCATAGTCCCCCTGTGCATGCTGGATTTCATCCGGCCAGCGGGTCATGTCCAGACGGCGATTCAGGTCTTCGATATCCTCCGGCGCTACCCGGAAGCGGAAAGGCTGAATGTCTATTTTCATATCAGGCACTCCTCTCGTTTCATTGAAATAGGGGTGATGTTTGCATGTGGTACGCTACGATCTTATTCGCTTTATGGATGAGGCGGTGGTCTGCCATAGCTGGCTGTACAAAGTTGACAGAACCCGGTTGGGGGCGTTATGTGAATATGTGATAAAATGGAGTAAATCATGAGAAACGTGACTTATAAAACATATTTAAAGGTTAGCTAACCTGTTATTTTATTTTAATGGTTTGCAGGATCAATAGCAACAGGAGGTTGGGCTGTGATGGAGCAAGACTATCAGGGGCTGGAAATTATAGCGGATTTCATCAATACCTATGATCGGCGAATGCGATATGAGGGGGACCCGGGCACAGAGTGCTGGGTGGTCCCTGAGGATTTGAAGCACTGGTTGCAGAACATTCATTATATTGCCGGCGAGGAGCCTGTGTCCGAGTCTGATCTGGCGCTGGCGAGGAAGCTGCGAGCCGCGTTAAGAGACGCTATTGAGCTTAACCCGCATGATCGGGGGCCTGATGTTGACGTGGAACCACTCGAGAAGGTTGCCAGGGAATTCAAGTACGCGATTAGGCTTGAAGACAACGGGGACAAGCTGGAGCCGCTTCATCAAGGAGGCAAGCAAGGGCTCGGGCATGTATTGGCATTGGTATATGAGATGAGAAGAAAAGGGCTTTGGCGGCGAATTCGGGTCTGCTCGGCCCCGGATTGCCAGTGGGTATTTATAGACCGATCCCGTCCGGGAACAGGAAAGTGGTGCCTCATGAGCGCCTGCGGCAACCGCGCCAAGAACAGGGCGTACCGGGAGCGGAGCCGGGTGAGCCGATCGTAGGATCGTGATTGATGATTGCAGGGCTGGCACTGCATTTTGGGGTAAAAAAAAGGCTGTCCCGGAAGTCAGATCAACAGACTTCCGGAGGCCAGCCCAGCACGCAACGACACTCCTGATGTTTAGCACGATGATCCCACTGGATCAGGTAGCGTCCTGAACGAAAGGGATAACCGTGCAACATGCAACGAAGTAGACAGGAGACGCCGTTTCATGTGCTTGCTTCTTCATATTCTCATTTACTCATAGCGTGTGAAGTGTTTGACCTTCTTGCTCGGATCATCGTCTGATCAACGATCAGGCGATCCGTGGTCGTCGTTGTCAGCGGTGAACAGCCCCAGCTCACTGATCGACCACCAATGCAGGTCTTCCCCGGTTTGCACGATCTTGACGTAGCGGGCTGTTTGCAGCGGGAAGACCGCGGTGATGATCGGACCTTTGCCTTCGCCTGAAGCGACCGGGCCGCTCCAGTTCTCGGCGTCGCTGGACAGGTAGACTTCGTAACCGCGTGCGTAATCGTCTCGGCTGCTGCCGCTGTCCATCACGATTTTGTCTAGCGGTGTCGCTTCGCCAAGGTCCAGCATAATCCATTCGCCGCCCTTCTGCTCGGCACCGGAGGTCCAGCGGGTGAACATATCGCCATCCAGCATCGCCCCGGTCTGCGAGAGGTCAAAGTTGGCCGATGCGCTGATTACCCAGTCTGCCGGAGTCAGCTGCCGCTGCTTGCCGATGCCGTAATACACCACGGACAGCTCGGCAACCGACCACCATTTGCCGGATTCCCCGGTCTGAACAATTCTAATATAGCGGGCCGTCTGCGGAGGGAGGGTCATCTCAAGCATCCCGGGCTCGCCTGCTCCACTGGCGACCGCGTCTCCCCAACTTTGACCGTCCTCAGACACATACACCTTATAGCTGCGCGGGTAATCGTCTGTGGAGACGCCAGGATCCAGGATGACGGTATCGAAGGTGTGGGCTGCACCCAGATCGATTTCCAGCCATTCTCCACCTGCTTGAGGCTGTCCGCTGGTCCAGCGGGTGCGGATATCGCCATCCAGCATATGGGACGGCCTTTCCTCGTCAGCAGACGAGGAGGCAGTCACTGTCCAGCCAGGCAGATCCTCCGGTTTGTCCGTGCCCGGTTCTTGGACCGGAGGCTGGGCCCCAGGCTCTCCAAAACGTGCAAGCTTGATCTCGGCAATCGACCACCAGCTGTCCGACGGGGCAGTCAGCATGATTTTGAGGAATCGGGCGCGCTGAGCCCCCAGGGAGACTGCCAGGCTCGGCGATGCGCCAGCCCCTGTGAACACGGCTTCTCCCCAATTCTCGCCATCGTTGGAGACATATACTTCGTAACCGCGCGCATAATCGCCCCAGCTTGTGCCAGAATTCATGAACAGGGTATCAAAGGACTGCTCTGATCCGAGATCGACCTGCAGCCATTCACCTGACCGCTGCGTTTGTCCTGATGACCAGCGGGTGGACAGGTCATTATCCGTCAGGTTGGATACCGGCTCGGAACTTGCGGAGGCCGTGATCGTCCAGGATGTCCGGTCCAGGTAGGACACGCCCTGAGACGGGTCGGGGCCTTCGACTGTTGTATGCCGGGTTGGATCAACGGCAACTAACGCGTTCGGATATACGGTGGCGGAGCCGACAACACCGTTTTCGTTATAGAAGTGAATGGTTCTCGGGCTCTCTGAAGGATTCCAGATTTGTGCTGTGTACACGCCGTCTTTTTCATATACAGTAGCTGCCGGATAATCGGCCCAGATCGCGGTGGAGCGGTGCCCCAACGTGGCCATACTGTTAACGAACCAGTACGTATTGAATGCTTCATTCTGCTGCATATGGGTTGTGTCCCATTTGGCCAGCACAGCCTCCGGATCGCTGAGGGACTGGAATGGCCAGATGATATGGAACCAGGTGTTTTCAGGCTGGCCTCCCAGCTCATCGATCAGTCCCTGATACAGGGCAGCGGCTTTCTCAGGCTGACGACCATAGTAGGTCATCCATTCGGCTGACGGGAGCCAGTGAATGCCATAGACCATCTCATGATCTCCGGAGAAGAACGTTCCGTACAGGTAGGCGCTGCCGTACACATGCCCGACGACCTTATGCTTGTACGCCTCCGGCCAATTGTCTCCGTCATAGTTGAACCAGTATTGCTCGGCCGCCTTCTCTTCGGTTGTGAAGCCCCAGATGCCCGCATCGCGGTAGGCATCATTGCCGGTGACAAGCCCCCACATGTATTCGCCAACCCAGCCAAATAATGCTTCGCCGGCCGCTTCCTGGTTGTTCCCGCTGCGGTTGTCGGCATAGCCTCCGGCCCAGGAGTGGCCTTCATAAGGGTCGAAGTTGCGGAACCAAGGGAACAGGTTGTCTGTCCGGGACGGGTTCGCATAGTCGCGAATCAGCACCTCTGTCATATCGCCATAATCACGCAAGAACTCCTTGTCGTAGGTCGCTAGCACCGCGGACGCGAAGACGTAATAGCCATACGTGAAGTGATGGTCCGTCAGTCCCGTGTTCAGCCCGAATCCGCTGGCGTAAGGGAATACGGACCCCCAATACGTCGAGTAGTGAAAATAATGGGAATGACGCGGCTCATCAGGGGAATACGTATACCAGTCCGTCAGAATGGTGCGCAGATCCGCCAAATAGCGGTCTCTTCGCTCGGTGTCTCCAAGCTGGTCGCTGATCAGCACCGCTACCGCGAGCGGATGCAGCTTTTTCCCTTGCCAGTAAGGATCCGCGATCATCAGCCCGTTCGCAAGATCGGCATCGAGCTGATCGAGGTAAGCCACGAGCTGGGCCCGCGAATAATCCGGGTTGCTCGGTTCTACAAATTGCGGAATCATGCCGTAAAAACGGTCTTCCGTCGTAAATGTGCTGCCTTCCCGCACTTTAAGCGTACCGCGGATGGACGGGTAGCTAAGCTCGGTCAGCGGAGTTGTCGTGATTTTCCACTGGTGCGGCAGCAGTGTCATGATCGTTTCCTCGGAAAAGCCAGGTCTTTTCGGCTCGGTCTCCGAGGTGAAGTTCGTTGTGACAAGGGAGGTGTCCTCGTCATAGCGATAATCGACGCGTGTATCGGTCACAAACGCATAGGCGTGCTGGTAGTATCGCTCCAGCTCGGTTGCCGAAGGCAGGGCTGCGATGGACAGGTAGTCGCCTTGTCCAAGCTTGATTTTGACCGTATTCCCAAGCTTCATGAACGTCGTTCCCGGCGGCGCATAGATGCCATAGCTGCGGACGAACGTTTGCGGCGCTGGAGCCCGGTCCTGGTTCACCACTTCGAAGCCGATATGGTCGCTTACGAGCACGTCTCCGTCATTCACCAATACCGGGTTGTTGTTATCATCGAACAGTCGGGAAAGCACCGGCGAATGAATAATGACAGCATCCGGGTTCTCAAACGTGTTGTACAGGAAAGGCGAACCCTTCACAAAGGTGGTGCTCATCTTAGCCGTATCGTCATCACTCAGGATGACGCTGGCGGAATAATCGCCATAGCCGGAAATTTTCGTCTCCATTTCGGCTGGATGGATGTTGTTGACGAACAGGTATAGATCCGGGTCGCCGTCTGCGTCGATGTTATCGCCGCTTGCCGACACATAACCGGCACCCGGGTTCAATACCGCGAGTCCTTGCTTCGTGTACCAGTTCTTGAGCGGCAGAGTGATCAGGCCGTTGCCATCGCCCAGGTTGGCGATCAGGATCGACTGCCACCAGCCATTGGACGGGATCGGCGCCTGGATATTCGGCGTCCGGTATTTCGGATTTTTCGGCTCCAGCTGTGTGATATCGTTGATCTCATAGCTTCCGGCTCCTACTGGCACAGCGGAGGGAGCCTTTACTTCCGGAATATCATAAACAGGCTGCGGGTCCCCTTCGCGGTAAGCGCGCACTTCAAATTCGAACAGTGAATAACCGTTTGCGCTGCCGCGCGCGATGCCGGCCATTTTGACATAGCGGGCATGGGTGTACAGCGGAATGACATCCTTGCCGCCGGAGCCGTTCAGCTCCCGGTACACGGTCGTCCACTCACGGGCATCGTTGGATACCTGAATGTCGTAGGCACGCCCGTAAGCAGCTTCCCAATGGAAGGCGACGCTGCCGATTTCGCTGACTTCGCCCAGATCGACATAGATCCACTCCGTATCCGTGTATACGGATGACCATCGTGTTCCCGGATCGCCATCGGTCGCATTGCGGGCGGCGTAGTTGCGCTCCTCCATCCGGGCTTTGTCCTCGGCCGAGCGAGTCGGCTCATCAATTTCGAGGGAGGAGACCGTAACCGGCTTGTTCAGCGCCAGATTGACGGCTTCCGGCTTCGGCGGCTTGTTCGCACCGCCAGTACCGTAAACGGCCAGCTCCCATATCGAAATGCCGTAAGCCTGCTGCGCGCGCTCGGTGCTATAGACGCGGACGTAGCGGCCGGCTGCGGATACTTCGCTCTCGACCTCACCGGCTCTTCCTTGAATGACATCCGTCACATCGGTCCATTCGATCTCATCGTCCGACACTTGAATGGTGTATGCACTGGAATAAGCATTCTCCCAGTTTACGGTCACCTTGGAGATGTTCGCACTGGCGCCGAGATCGACGTAAATCCATTGCGGGTCCTTCTGCCATACACTTTCCCAGCGGGTATTCGGGTTTCCGTCCACGGCCAGATCCGGCGTATTTCCGCCAAGGCTGGAAGAGGCGTAAACAGGTCTGTGAAGCGACAGTATAGGATCGCGATCCGCTGCATGAACAGCCGGAGCTGCAAGCGGCAAACTGCCTATCCATAATAGGAACGCGATCACAACGTTCGCGAGTATGATGAGGGGATGTTTTCTCCTCGTTGGTTGTCTGTACATATGTTCTCTCCTATCCATCATGATATAAGCCGCATCCTTCCCCAAGAGGTCTTTCTCTAACGCTCCTTTCACATATTCATGGGGATTGGCTCCACGGCTTATATCGACGGCCAGACTTTTGAATTTGAGTAAGAACATCTAATAAAAGGAAATTTCCTTCTCGGGTAGGAAAGATCAATACATAAAGATGTACATATTCTAGAGGGACCAGGATAAAACAGCTACCCTTGCAAAATTAGGCCAATGATCTGCTGGTTTTTCGGTCTGTTGCAGCAGCTGAAACACCCGGAGCAGCGCCTGTTTCTATATAAAAAGAGCGAATCGGTCCTCATAGTGCTCAAGACCGATTCGCCGTAATATAAATATAGAATTGGCGTAAAGAAACCTCTTCACGCGGCTCGAACAAGCGCCCGATGATTTATGGATGCATCGTTCATCATTCGATGGATTCAGCGTTGTGTTGACAGTCACCTCGCGTCCCGTGCCGATACCGCTCAGGTACGAGATGAGCAGCGCCGAGCGCTCCGTATACATATTCCACCGTGGCCGCGATGGCGGCTTCCGGCGGCTGCGGCTCCTCGAGGAGCAGCGGACGGAAGTAATAGTTTCGCTTATGGAACAGCAGGCTGCCCAGTACGAGCAACAGCGTCGTATCGATGGACAGGAAGTGGAACTTGCCTTGACTGCGCCCGTCCAGCATCAAGTCGCGCAGCTTCGACCAGATTGGAAACGTTCGGTCTTGGATCGCTTGCAGCCGCGGAGAGTGCATTAGAATTTCCTGTTCCAGAATATTGCCCATGTCCGGGTCGTTTAACTTAAACAGCATGACCTGTTCTATAAATAATGCCAGGCCGGTCTCCGGCTGAGCGAGAATGTCCCGGTACTGCTCCAAGGCATCATCCACATTGGGGAAAAACTCATCAAACAACGCGGAGAACAAATTTTCCTTCCCGCCGAAATGGTACGAAACCAATGCTACGTTGGCTCCTGCCTCCTCGCAAACCTGGCGAACCGTCGTTCCGTCGAACCCATGCTTCGCGAACAGCGTCTTCGCCGCGAGAAGAATTCTGGTTCGGATGTCCGGTTCCGTCATGTCGCAGCGCCCCCTCTTTTAATTCGCCGCGAATGCACTCCTCTCGGGCAGTGCACGGCCGCGTCTCACGGCCGTTACGGCGATACCTATTCCTAAGTATACCAAAGCGCTTGCCGCTAACGCGAGCGCTGGTGCTGTAGTGCTCGGCCCGCCGAACAGCAAGTTCATCAGGCCTTCAACGGCATAGGTGGCAGGCAGCGCATCGCCCAGTCCCTGATAGAATCCGGACAGCATTTCGCGCGGCACCATGGCGCCTGACGATACGAGCTGTGCCGACAGCAGCATAATGTTGAACACCATGCCGCCTGTGCCGAACAGCAGCAGGAAGACCTGCGCCAATGTCATGAAGGCAAACAGGAACAGTGTCTGGAAGCCCCACAAGGACAGAAAGCTGTGTTCGGTTGAGCTGCCCAGCAGCGTGACCAGCGTCACGCCGAACAATCCGACAATGACGGCTGTTCCGACATTGATGAGCTGACGCGCTGTGAATCGCTGCCACTTGGAGTGCCGGCTTGTCAAGGCTGCGGATGACTGCTCCAGATTCATGCCGAGCAGCATCGAGCCGACGTAAGAGGCAAGCACCATCATCATCGGCACCATTTGGTCAGCCATATCGGGCACCGGATTGCTGATTTCGTAGCTTCCCTCAATGCGGGAGGTCAATCCTGCAGCGAGCGCTTCCGCTTGCGGCTCAGCGATCTGCATGGAGGCTAGGGTCTGCTGGACCCCGTGCTGTGCGGCAAGCTGATTGGCCGTCGCAGTGATTTGCTGGGCGACACTGGCCATAGCATTTTTTATCGTGACGACATTGGATTCGTTCATGGCATACGTAATCATCCCCTTGGATTCCGTTGACGATACCGCTTCGCTGAAATCGGCGGGGATGTGAACCACCATCTGGACCTCCCGCTGCTCCAGCTGATCGCGAGCCTCTGTCAAACTCCCCGGCTTGATAACGGTGAATGGCAGCTGTTCATGCAGCGACGCCGCGAGCACAGCCCCGAAGCCGGCATCCTCATTCACAACGGCAATCTGCAGTTGGCTCGTTCGTTCATTAACCCCGCTGTACCCCGTCATCCATACCACACTGAAAATAAGCTGGAACAACGCCGCCGTAGCGATTCCGATGATCGTTGTTTTCTGTTTGAAAAAATCCTTAACCACTCCACCCACTTGATTCCCTCCCAATTTAAATGTTTGTTTAAAATAAACGTTTGTTTAAATTGTAGACAACAGATGGGACCATGTCAAGCCACTCGATGTCGGTAGCGCTTGGAGACTTGCTTGAAGGAGCCTAACCTATTTGCCAGCTGATGCGTCCGGCTTTTTCCGTCGGGGCATTCCTACCCTTCGGTGGCGGACTCCAGTTCAGGGATAGGGGCGTAAGGTCACACCAAAAAGCGACCCATGAACGGATCGCTTTCGAGAGATACAAATGATTCAATTATTTGCGAGTCCCATGCTGCTTGTTCGGCAGCTTGCTGCTCGGCGTTCCATGGCCGTGCTGCTCTTGGTTGCGGCGGGCCTTCTCGGCGTTCTCATTCATCTTTTCCACAAACTCATGCGTGCTGCTGTCCATACCGGACCTCCTTCAACGTAACCATCCGTGATCACGGCGGTGTATTCACCGATTAATATAACCGTAATCCCGGGAATGTATGAATCTGTAGGCATAAAAGCTGTCTTCCCCGCATTCAGCCCGTTGGAGATGGAGCATCACGACCGGCTTGCCGGGATTCCTCCGCCGCTGGGCGTAACTTCGCCAGCTTCGGCTTTATTCGTCCGCTCCAAGTCCAGTAGGTCAGGCTCCGCATCAGCCGCTCAACCGGGCCAGAGCGGAACTTTTCGAGCCAGAGCAAGCTCGCTGCTGCCTGGGCCATATATATGGCAAGCGCCAGCAGGATGCCTGGCCATACGCCAAGCCGGCCGAACTGCCCGAGTCCATAACCGTAGAAAATCGATGTGGAAATGACCGTTTGCAGCAAATAGTTCGTCAGCGACATTCTGCCGACAGCTTCGAACCCGCGAAATGCGAGGGAAGAGCTCGGAGCTTTCGCATACAGCAGCGCGAATAGATGAATGTAACCGAGCGCCAGGAGCTGCCCGCCAAGCACGATGCATACCCCGCTCAAGGCGTGGGTGCTTCCGAGAAGGACAGCGGCGGTTTTCAGCACCAGACCGAGCGGAACCAGAAGCGACCAGCGCAGATAGGTTGTGGCTTCCGCCGAGGGTTGAAGGAAGCGGCCCTTCTTGGCAGCCGCCATGCCGAACAGAAACATCGGCGCGTTCATAAACGGCACAATCAGAATGACGATGAGCATTACCCATTCCGGCAGATCCAGCGGCGGTTCCGAGTTCAGGCGATAGTCCATGATCTCACTGTAGCTTCCCGACTGGTACACATGGGTCGTTTCTGTCACGTAGCTCTCCAGTCGCTGTGTTTCCTCCAGGTTCTTCTCCGCTGCTCCAAGGCTCACGATACCGGTAAGTGTCAGAAACAGAGCGCCCCATAGGATCAGCGTTCGAGGCTTTCGTTTCAGAAAGAACAGAAGCAGCAGCGTTATTGCCCCGTAGAAGATCAGAATATCGCCTTCCCACAAATAATAGCCGTGCCCAATCCCAAGCCCGATTAGCGCCAGCGATCTGCGAATGAAGCTCCATCTCGACGTTCGGCCTCTCGCCGTTAACGCGTCCCGCATCTTGATCATGCTGTATCCGAACAGGAACGTAAAGATCGGCATAAAGCTGCCCTCTACGAGAACCTGAACCAGCCTGTGACCGAGAGTATCCGTTGTGGTCGGATGGAACAGATGAAGTTCGTCCTTGCCATACATCCCATATTGAAAAATAAGCATATTGGCCAGCAAAATGCCCAGCAGACTTAATCCGCGTATGGCATCAACGGCCGCTGCGCGTTGTGGTATTTTGACCACCGATCATCACCTCTTGCTGAACAGTATAGCGAGCGGAGTTAACGTCCCGGATAAGACCAGCCTAACTTTTCCTTAAATTTGCGGTAATTGTTTAGCTCCTGTTAAGGTAGTTGTGCTAGCATTTAGCTAGAGGGTGGGGAGATATGGAGAACGCAAAAATACTAATTGTCGATGACGAACCTTCCATTGTGAAAATGCTGCAGATGGTGCTGCGCAAGGAAGGATTTAACCAAGTATATACGGCGGGGAATTGCAAGGAGGCGCTGGAGGCGATTTCGGCCCACGGCGCGGATATCGTGCTGCTGGATGTTATGCTGCCAGACGGAAGCGGCTTTGATCTGTGCCCGAAAATCCGGGCTTACGGAAGCCCGCATATTCTGTTTCTGACAGCCAAAGCGTCCGATTTGGACGTGCTCACCGGCTTTGCGATGGGCGGGGACGATTATGTGACCAAGCCGTTCAATCCGCTTGAGATTGCAGCCCGAATCAAGGCGAGACTGCGCCGGACGGGGCTGGGAGGAGTCCCGGTCGAGACGGAGCCGGTCGTTGCCGGGCGGGTGTGGGATTACGGGCGTTTTGTGCTCGATGAGACTGCCGGAGAGCTCCGCGTACTGGGACGGCCAGTACAGTGTCCGGCGCTGGTGTTTTCGCTGCTGCTCTATTTCTGCAAGCATCCTGGCATCGTCTTTTCCAAGTCTCAGCTGTACGAGGCGGTATGGGGGATCGACGGGATCGGCGAGGACAATACGGTTATGGTGCATATCCGCCGCATTCGTGAACGGATTGAGGAGGACCCGAGCCATCCGAAGCTGCTGGTCACGGTCAGGGGCTTGGGATACAAGCTGGTGAAGGAGAACGCCTGATGAAACTGCGGAGAAGGCTCGCTTTTCATTTTACATATCAGATGATTGCCCTGTCGGTTCTGATGCTTTGCGTGCTGCTGGTGCTGTTGTTCTTCCTGCTCAAGCATATCAACAACGAGGAGATGAAGCGCAATTTCCCGGCAGGTGTGCTGGAAGGCATCGTGGCTGAGACGATAACGGAGGATGGCGTCGTTCGGTTGGCGGAGTATTGGAATGTATTGCTGAAAGAGAGTGACATGTGGCTACAGGTTGTAGACACCCGGGGGCAGGTCATTCATGCATCCAATACGAATTCAGATATTCCGGAGCAATATTCAGTGAGCCAGTTGCTCGAGATCCAGGAGAGCGGGCGATTAGGCGGCTATACCGTCAATTGGGAGATGGATCTGGCCTATGAAGAGCCCTTGCTGTATTTGTTAGGACGAGTGGATGAGAAGGCGGATTGGCTGCAGTCCTGGTTCGCCCGATTCCAGGAGAATGGGGTTGTCGGTCCGGAAGGGAGTGTCAGGCTGGGTGAGGAGATGGCTCGTCTGGGTGGTTTTTTACATGTGATCAATGGCGAAGGGGAGATCGTCCAGGCGATTGGTGATCGATCCGCAGAGAAAGACAGTTATCATCCGCTAGAAATTATTGCGATGCAGGAACAGCCTGGAACGTATTCTACATCCATTACCGTCTATCGTGATCAGCGCACGGGACATACGTGGTTATATCATACGCCGCGGGAGAATGTCGCGAATAAAGTCTCCGTCATGCAGGAGGTGATCTGGGCCACCGTATGGCTCATGATCTGCATGCTGATCATATCGCTGGCCATCTCGTTCTGGAACGGCTATCGGTATAGCCGGCCGCTGCTGCTTTTCACAGGCTGGTTCGAACGGATGGGACGCGGGGAGTATGAGGAAGTGCTGACACCGAAGGACCGAAAAAGGGTATTCCGCAGGAATGGCAAGCTCCGCATGAGATACAAGCTGTACAAGGAAGTGATCCATGCTTTCTATCTGATGGCGAATCGACTGGCGGAGGCCAAAGAGGAGCGGGAGCGACTGGACCGGAACCGCGAGGAATGGATGTCAGGCATATCGCATGATCTGCGAACCCCGCTGGCCTCGATTCAGGGTTATGGCTATATGCTTGAGAACGCGCCGGAGGAATGGAGCAAGGAAGAGCTGAGGGAGATGGGCACGGTCATCCGGGAAAAAGGCGACTATATGCTGGATCTGATCAACGATTTCTCGCTGGTATTCCGTCTCAAGAGCCGGATCGCGCCGCAGGAAATGTCCCCGGTCGATGTGAACGAGCTGGTGCGGCGCTGCGTGCTGAAATATGTGAACGATGCTACATGGAGCAAGGCGTCCTATACGTTCAGCGGCGGAGAGGGAGAGCTTCCGGTTAACGGGAATGTCAATTGGCTGCAGCGTCTGATGGATAATCTGATTACGAATGCTGTCAAGCATAATCCGGATGGCATCGAGATCGAGGTACGGGTGGAGAAACGCCCGGGATGGGTGGCGATCACCGTGGCTGATCAGGGGGTTGGCATGGATGAGGAGACGATGGCCAATCTGTTCGAGCGGTATTATCGCGGGACGAATACGGAGGAGAGCATGGAGGGCTCCGGGCTTGGAATGAGCATCGCCAAGGCGATTGTGGAAGCGCATCAGGGTCAGGTGGAGGTTTGGTCGGAGCCGGGAAGAGGGACGGCAATTACGGTCCTGCTGCCGGAGATGGGCGATAGGGCTTGGGATGGTGCGGATGAAGCGGCGGCGACAGGCGTGAGGCGGAGCTGAGCATCCGATGATCGAAGCGCTGCGTATGCCTTAGGGGGCAGGATGCCGAGCAAGGCCTTCCTTCCCGAAGGGGATGAATAGGGAGGATAAGGGCTAAGAAAGCGAAAGAGACAAGAAAAGGAAATCGCGGCTGTCTTGACTTCTCAGGCAGGAAGATTATAATTCTAACAACAATGCAAACAATGAAATATACAGATAGGGCTTTATAAGATACATTCTTGATGTATATGCCGGAGAATAAGGCTCTGGCGTTTCTACCAGGTTACCGTAAATGACTTGACTACATGAGGATGACACAGCGAATATGCAGGGGACGCAGCGGATCGAAGAAGCAGCCGGCCTGCTGTCTATCGCGGAAGGCCCCTTTCGTTAAGCGGGAGCCGCCGGGTTAGTCCTTGCGGGGACAATCGCGGCATATGGTAATCGAGTGACGAGAAGGGGCTTGTGTCATCTATAAATGTGATATCATGGGCAACCCGGGCGAAATTGTAGCCCGGGTTGTTTTTTTTATTATCTCGCCGCCGCATGACAGGGAATGAATTGGGCTCGGGTTAGGAAAGCTTGAAATATAAGGGAGTGGAGATCGAAATGACAACAATTCAAAGACAGCCTCGATATGAAGTTAGCGATCGCCTGGGGCGCATTGCGCTTGGCCAGGAGCCTGCCGAGCTGGTGATCAAGAAC
Source organism: Paenibacillus sp. 7541 (assembly GCF_002276395.1). Taxonomy (NCBI): domain Bacteria; kingdom Bacillati; phylum Bacillota; class Bacilli; order Caryophanales; family Paenibacillaceae; genus Paenibacillus; species Paenibacillus sp. 7541. The sequence goes on from NZ_NQLZ01000030.1 coordinate 94,290, forward strand.
GGCACGCTGGTCAATGTGTTTACAGGGGAGCTTCAAGAGGGGATAGACATCGCTATTGCTGCCGGGCGAATTGCTTATATCGGACAAGCGGATCATACGATCGGAGACGGTACGAAGGTGATCGAAGCCCGCGGACGGTATATCACACCTGGACTGCTCGACGGGCATATGCATGTCGAAAGCACGATGCTGACCGTAACGGAATTCGCGAAGGCTGCCCTCGTGACCGGCACAACGGGCGTGTTCATGGACCCGCATGAGATCGCGAATGTGTTCGGCATGGAAGGGGTGCGCTGGATGCATGAAGAAGGCCGCGAGTTGCCGCTGAAAGTGTTTACGACCATTCCGTCTTGTGTTCCGGCCACGTTCGATCTGGAGGATGCCGGGGCCCAGCTGGGCGTGTCCGACATTGAAGAGGGCCTCACCTGGCCGGGCGTGGCCGGCCTCGGAGAGGTCATGAATTTCCCGGGGGTTGTCTATGGCGACCCGACGATGAAGGGTGAGATTGAAGCGACGATCCGTGCAGGCAAGGCCGTGACCGGGCATTTTCCGGCAGAGGATGACCGGATGCTCCAAGCCTATCTCGCCGCAGGGGTGAGCTCGGATCATGAGACGGTTACGAGAGAACAGGCGCTCGCGAAGGTTCGGCTCGGTCTGCATCTGATGATTCGCGAGGGCTCGGCCTGGCAGGACGTGAAGGAAGTGATCAAGGTGGTGACGGAGGACAAGGTGCGGACGGACAACATCTCCCTTGTCACAGACGACGTTTACCCGCAGACGCTGCTCCGGCTTGGTCACATGAACCATGTGGTGCGCCGGGCCATCGAGGAGGGCGTAGAGCCTGTCACCGCCATTCAGATGGCGACGGTCAACGTGGCCCGCTACTTTGGGCTGGATGGAGATCTGGGCAGTATTTCACCAGGCAAAATCGCGGACATGCTGCTGATCGACGATCTGAACAGCATGGTTCCGTTCATCGTGATCACTGATGGCGAGGTGGTAGCGGAGGCCGGGCAGCTCATCAAGCCGTTCCCGGTTTACGAGTACCCAGAGAAGGCCTTCGGCTCCGTTCGTCTCCAGCGGGCGTTAACAGCAGCGGACTTCCGTCTCCTTAGCCAATACGAGACGCATCAAACGAAGGTGAACGTGGTCCGGGTCATTGAGAACAGCGCCCGCACAGCCAAGCATACGGCTGTTTTGTCGGTGAAGGAAGGCGTGATTCAGCCGGATGTCAGCCAGGACGTCATCCAGCTGGCCTGCATTGAGCGTCATCAAGGCACCGGGCAAATCTCGCTTGGCTTCGCAACCGGCTTCCAACTGAAACACGGTGCGGTGGCCTCCACCGTAGCGCATGACAGCCACAACTTGCTGGTCATGGGCGCGAATACCGAGGATATGGCGCTGGCAGCCAATGAGCTTGCTGCTTGCGGCGGCGGCATGATTGCCGTGCGGGACGGCAAGGTGTTGGCAAAGGTCGCAATGCCGATTGCCGGACTGCTTGCTGACCGGCCGGTTGAGACGGTTGCGGAGGAAGTTGCGACGCTGGAGGATGCCTGGCGTGAACTGGGCTGCCCGATCCATGCACCCTTCATGACCTTCTCCCTGATCGCGCTGCCGGTCATTCCGGAAATCCGCATTACCAATCGTGGGCTTGCGGATGTGACCGAGTTCAAGCTGATTGAAACGGAGATTGGACCGGTGTCATAAGCGAAGGGTTCTGCGCTTACGCATCCCCGCGTGTCCCGGCCCACTTGCTTATTCCGTGGACGCCGGGCGATGGGCGGTAGGACTGAAGATCGTCTCAAAGCCCGTGCTGGCCAGATGAGGATAGTTCAAGCACAGCTTCCGGTAGGCGGCGGTAATACGGCCGTGAAGCGGATGGCTGAATGGGATGCCGAGCACGTGCGAGACCACTTCACGAATCCCTTGCTTGCGGATTTGTTCTTGCAGCTTCAGCGCTTCGGGATCGTCAGCGTGATCAAACAGAAGGGCGGCGGCAATGGCCGTAACCAAACCGGATGTATTCAATCCGAGTCGCTCAGCCTGCATGGCGGGATACACCAGGCGTTCACTGGATGAGAGCTTGCGGATCGGGGAACGGGCGACACGAGTGATCGGATCGTGAAAATGCGGGTTTGCGAATCGTCCCAATATTTTCTCGATATACAGCCGATGCTTCTTCTCGTCGAAACCGTAACGCTCGCGGAGCAGCGCTCCGGTCTCCATTAGCACCCCGGTAACTTTGGAACGGATGCCGGGATCGGACATCGCGTCCTGAATTGTAGAATAGCCTTCCAAATATCCGAAATACGCGGCGCAGCAGTGTCCGGTATTCACGGTGAACAGCTTTCGTTCCAAATAAGCGTCGAGCGAATCGGAGTAACGGACGCCCTGCAGAGGGGGAAGCTCGCCCTTGATCTCGTTGCGGTCAATCACCCATTCGGAGAAAGGTTCGACCATCACTTGCAGCGGATCTTTATGCTTTTGCACGGGGACGATCCGGTCCACCACCGTATTCGGATAAGACACGAAGCGGTCGGCATCTTGAATTCCCCAGTTTTCCAGGTAAGGGGAGACCCATTTCTTCAACAACTGGCTTGCTCCGATCCCGTTCTCGCAGGCCATAATATGCAGAGGGGTTGCATTGCCCTGCTTTATCCGCTGGCGAATCCCGCGGGCAATCGATTCGGCAATGTCCTTCAGTGCGCTGATGCCAACAGCCGTAGTGACGATATCCGCTGCGGCAATCTGCGCGGTCACTTTGCCAGACTCCCCCAGACTTAGCGCCGTTACGTTGCCAACGATCTCGGATTTGCGATCCTCATTGGCCAGCACAAGAGGGTATTCCCGCCGGGTCTGAAGTTCGCTGATTTGCTTCTTGTTGCGGGCGACAAAACATACATGGTAACCGGACTTGGACAGTATCGGGCCGATAAAACCTCTGCCGATGTTCCCGGCCCCGAAGTGGACAGCTTTCATCGTGTATTCCTCCTTTTTGGTCTTAAAGACTGGAATGAAGAAGGAACAGGACAGGTAGGGGACTTGATATTTCGCTTCATCATTATCTCCGTCCTGTTCCTATAACTTGCTGAACATCCTTGTCGGACAGGCCTTTGATTATGATCGGTGTGAATGGAGTATAGAGGATTACTTAGCTGTTAGCTAAAAATTTTGCGTGTGACTACATGTTCGAAATCGAGGGAACTTAACGAATCGGTCTTGTGATGCGGAACATCAAACTCCAGATAACGGGTCAGTTCATTGGGGATAACTACGCAATGCATGCCTGCAGCTGCGGCTGCTTTCGAGCCGTTTGGGGAATCCTCGATGGCCACGGCATCCGAAGGCGCGAGGTCCAGAAACTCCAGAGTTTGCACATACAGCTCAGGATCAGGTTTAACCCGGGCCACATCGTCAGAAGTGCGGATACATTCAAAGTAATCTTGAATATCAAGCAACTCCAAATGCTTTTCAACCCAGGCCTTGGAAGAGCTTGATGCTAGCCCCAGCTTTAGATTTGCCTCTTTCGCCGAGTTCAGAAACTCCAGAATGCCCGGACGGATTGCCTCTTTCTCCATCAGTTCACTGTGCCGCTGCTGAACCGCGATGCGGAATTCCTCTTTATCAATGGGCAGGTTCAGGTCGGTCATCAGATATTCGTAAGGATTAAAAGAATTCAAGCTGGTGCCGATACAAGTGGAATAGTGTGCGAGTGTCAGCTCTACTCCATACTCCTGGTAGGCTTCGCGAAAAGCATAGTACCAGGCAGTCTCGGTATCGATGATCGTTCCGTCAAAATCAAAAATGAAACCTTTGATCAATTTAACCACTCCCTTATGTTAATAAAGTGTTAGTTAATATAACAAAACGAGTTGGATATCCGGCGGTTCCCATAATTGAATTCGCCGTTGTCGTTAAAAAAACCGTAACATAAGCTTTGTCAAGTCGTCAACGCGGCAGATAATCTGACGCAGTGTGATTGCGGTTTCATACGGATCGATGGAAGCACTTGCATTTTAAGCTTTTCATTCATGTGATTGTGGAGAATGCAAGCTAGCTAGAATCCGGTTTCATTCCCGGTGTATCAGCATATTTGTTCCGCCTGATCCGGAAGGGCTGTTACCAATAACGATCGTGAGGCATCGCGCTCCGGCATGCTGTTTTAAGAAAAAAATTATTTTTTTTTAGTTTTGGCCCATTTTTTGAGGAAACGTCTTGTGAAATTGGATTTCCGATATATGATAAAAGCAACAAGTATGCATAGTTGTATCATCAGGAAACAAGGTACATAACAGGTGATGCTGGAAGGGGAATAGGACGTGTCGTGGTCTAACAGTGTGGCTTTTATTATCCTTTTGGCGGTCGCTGCAGCGGCTGCTATCGTAATCAAAATCATTCGATCCCGGATCGATCGTCATCAATATAATGCATATGACGCCGGAGACGACTTGTACGAGGAATATGAGGAATACGAGGAATACGAGGAGCCTGAAGAGTTTGTATATGGATCGATCGTCGTTATTCAGTTCATAGGCTTGGCCTCTCCAATATATTGGGTGGCTCATGAATGGGAATTTGATGAGTATGGCGTGCTTCATCTGGACTACCTGGAGGATGGCCGAAAGGTAACGGTTTCCGGCACTTATACTGTAGAGTATTTATCGGATCGCAATACGCTCGAAAGTGTCATCAGCCGGTATAATCTGGATGAATTCTTATGTAAAAGCTAATATGAGAGGACGTAAGCCGGCGCTGATCTGCGCGGGCTTTTCTTTTTTTCATCATGATTAATTAGTGATTTTTGTCACGAATTTATAACTTTTTCCCGCATGTGCTGCTGATTTATGTGATTTTTATCACAATATTCAAATTATCCCTCTGCGAAAATACAAACAGAACCGTGAGCAGCCGAACCGAACTTCACAAGGCATGCTCAATCGAAAGGAAAGAAAGGGGTATTTTATGGATCCGGTCATGCTGGCGCGAATTCAATTCGCATCGACAACCATTTTTCATTTTATTTTTGTGCCGCTATCCATCGGTCTGGCGTTTCTGATTGCCATCATGGAGACGATGTATGTGGTGAAAGGCCAGGAAGTGTACAAGAAGATGGCCAAGTTCTGGGGCAAGCTGTTCCTGATCAATTTTGCGGTCGGGGTCGTAACAGGCATTCTGCAGGAGTTCCAGTTCGGGATGAACTGGTCGGATTACTCCCGCTTTGTCGGGGACGTATTCGGTGCGCCGCTGGCGATTGAAGCGCTGCTGGCCTTCTTCCTGGAGTCGACCTTCATCGGCTTGTGGATCTTCGGCTGGGACCGCCTGTCCAAGAAGGTTCACCTGCTCTCGATCTGGCTGGTTTCCCTGGGGACGGTCATGTCGGCGTTCTGGATATTGGCGGCCAACTCTTTCATGCAGCGTCCGGTCGGCTATGTCATCAACAACGGACGGGCAGAGATGAACGATTTCTTCGCGCTCATTACGAATGGACAGCTGCTGGTAGAGTTCCCGCATACGATATTCGGCGCGCTCGCCACAGGGGCATTTCTGGTCACCGGGGTCAGTGCCTATAAGCTGATGCGGAAGCAGGATGTGACCTTCTTCAAAAAGTCCTTCCACATCGCGGTTGTTGTAGGGCTGATATCCTCTATACTCGTAGCCGTATTCGGTCATCAGCAGGCGCAGTACCTGGTGCAAACCCAGCCGATGAAGATGGCGGCGGCGGAAGGCTTGTGGGAGACAAGTGATGATCCGGCGCCATGGACGGTCATTGCGGCTATTGATCCTGAGAAGCAGCAGAACGCCATGGAAGTGAAGGTTCCGTATTTGCTGAGCTTCTTGTCTTACAGCAAGTTTTCCGGGGAAGTGGTCGGGATGAAGGAGCTTCAAGCCCAATACGAGCAGGAGTATGGGCCTGGTGACTATATTCCGCCGGTGAGAACGACCTTCTGGAGCTTCCGGATTATGGTGGCGTCTGGCACAATCATGATTCTGCTTGGCTTGTATGGCACGTGGCTGGCACTGCGCAGGAAGCTGGAGCAGGCCGGCAAATGGTTCATGGGCCTGATGCTGTACAGCATTTCGCTGCCGTTCATAGCCAATACAACCGGATGGATTATGACGGAGATCGGGCGTCAGCCATGGACGGTATTCGGACTGATAACAACAGAGAACAGCATATCGCCTAACGTCAGCGCAGGCTCCATTCTGTTCTCACTTATTACGTTTACTGCGATCTATGCCGTTCTGGCTGTCGTAATGGCCTATCTGTTCGTGAAGGTCATCAAGAAAGGGCCATATGCGGAAGAGACGGGCGATCAACATGTGAGCGACCCGTTCGCGAAGGAGGAGGACTACAATGCTGTCTCTTAATGAACTGTGGTTTATTCTCGTTGCTGTGTTGTTTATCGGTTTCTTTTTTCTGGAGGGCTTCGATTTCGGAGTGGGCATGTCGACCCGGTTTCTCGCGAAGAACGACACAGAGCGTCGTATTCTTATCAACTCGATCGGTCCGTTCTGGGATGCGAACGAGGTATGGCTGCTGACCGCCGGGGGTGCGATGTTTGCCGCATTCCCGAACTGGTATGCCACGCTGTTCAGCGGCTTCTATATTCCGCTTGTGTTTTTGCTGCTGGCGCTCATCGGGCGCGGGGTCGCCTTTGAATTCCGGGGAAAGGTCGATAACACCCGCTGGAAAAAAGTATGGGATGCGGCAATTTTTCTCGGCAGCGTGCTGCCTCCGTTTCTGCTTGGCGTTGTGTTCGCCTGTCTTATTCAGGGGCTTCCGATTGATGCGCAGATGCAGCTGCATGCCGGCTTCTTCGATGTCGTGAACCTTTATACAGTGGTCGGCGGCTTGACGATGGTAATGCTCTGTCTGCTGCACGGCTTGATGTTCACTACGCTGCGCACGACAGGTCAGCTCCAGGAGCGGGCGCGCCGCCTGGCCCGGCGTTTGCTTCTGCCGGTTGCAGGGCTGTTCATGGTCTTCGGCGTGATGACTTACATGGTGACGGACATTATCGAGAAGAAGGGCATGCTCGTATCGCTGCTGCTCATCCTCGCGATGGTAGCCTTTCTCATCGGCGGCTATTTCATGAGCGTCAAGCGCGACGGCTGGGCGTTCGGGATGACCGGCGCGGTCATCGTGCTGCTGGTGACGTCGGTGTTCGCCGGGTTATTCCCGCGCGTCATGATCAGCTCCATCGATTCGGCATTTGACCTGACGATTTACAATGCGGCCTCCGGCCCGTACTCGCTGAAGATTATGACCATCGTCGCTGTCACCCTGCTGCCATTTGTGCTGGGCTATCAGATCTGGAGCTACTTTGTGTTCCACAAGCGCGTGAATGAGAAGGAGCATCTGGAATACTGATGGGCAAGGAACTGCTGGGGTATAAAGGGGCGAAGCCGGTATTTCTTCTTGTGGCATTATGTACGGTAGCGCAAAGCCTGGCCATCATTCTGCAAGCGAAATGGCTGGCAGAAGTCATCTCGGCGCTGTTCGCGGGCTCAAGTCCGTACCAGCAGGCCGGAGAGATCGGCTGGTTTCTGCTGGCGTTTCTGGCCCGGCACGTCATCTCCATGCTGCAGCAGCGTCTGGCCCAGCGGTTTGCCGAGGAGACCGGCTCCGATCTGAGACAGAGGCTGCTGGCAGCGCTGTTCCAGCGCGGCCCGGCGGCTGTTCGTACCGAAGGGACCGGGAATGTGGTCACGCTGGTGCTGGACGGGATCGGCAAGTTTCGCAAATACGCCGAGCTGGTCATCCCGCGCATGCTCGGGGTAGGAATTACACCGATTTTGGTATGGCTGTATGTATTTGCGACTGACCGTATATCGGGCCTGATTCTGCTCGTGACGATGCCGATTCTGATCGCATTTCTCATTCTGGTAGGACTGGCTGCGAGAAAACAAACCGAGAAGCAGCTAGGTTCCTACCGGGTGCTGTCCAATCACTTTGTCGATTCGCTGCGCGGGCTGGAGACCTTGAAGTATCTCGGTCAAAGCGCTGGCCACAGCCGCAGCATCAAGCAGGTTAGCGAAGGGTATCGGAAGGCGACGATGCGGACGCTGCGCGTAGCCTTTCTGTCCTCTTTCTCGCTGGACTTTTTCACAATGCTGTCCGTAGCCACTGTGGCGGTTAACCTGGGCCTGCGCCTGATCAATGGCAGTCTGGAGCTGCTGCCTGCACTGACGGTGCTGGTGCTTGCACCAGAATATTTCCTGCCTGTGCGCATGCTCGGGGCTGACTTCCACGCGACGCTGGACGGCAGGCAGGCGGGGCTGGCCATGCAATCGATGATCCGGGAGGCTGAAGCCGAGTCTGGCGCTACGCCGCTCCCGGACACGAAGCAGCCAGCAGCAGGCGAGCAGAAGAGGCCGCCTCAAGCTCAAGGTCCGCAGCGATACGCGATAGGGAATGCGAATGGCGGTTCATCAGGCCTTCCGCGTAAAGCCGGGAAGGGCCCGGCCGCACCCCCGATCGGGAAGTCTTTTGCCTGGGAGACGGACAGCCTGCTGCGGCTGACCGGGATTGGCAAGCGGTATGAAGACGGCGGGCGCGCGTCTTTGGAGGGAATTGACCTTCAGATCCGGGGGCGGAGAAAGGTTGGCATCGTGGGTGAGAGCGGTGCAGGCAAGTCAACACTGATTGATCTGCTTGGCGGGTTCGTCCAGGCATCGGAGGGAACGATCTCGTTAGATGGCGTGCCGATGTCGGATGCAGATAGGCGCGCATGGCGTGAACAGATCACTTACATGCCCCAGCATCCGTATCTGTTCAGCTGCTCTCTTGAGGATAATGTGAAGTTCTATGCACCGGATGCCTCAAGGGCAGAGGTTGTTCAGGCGGTAGATATGGCCGGACTGTCGAAGCTGGTGGCGTCATTGCCGCAAGGGCTGGATGAGCACATTGGCGGAGGCGGACGGGCGCTTAGCGGCGGACAGGCACAGCGCGTGGCGCTGGCGAGGGCGCTGCTCGGCAATCGGCCGGTGCTGCTGCTGGATGAGCCTACGGCGCATTTGGATATCGAGACCGAGTATGAGCTGAAGGAGACGATGCTCCCTCTGTTTCGGGATAAATGGGTGTTCCTGGCAACCCACCGCCTCCACTGGATGCCGCACATGGATTACATTATTGTCCTGGACGCCGGACGAGTGGCCGAAACCGGGACACACGGAGAGCTGATGGCCAGGCGCGGGGTTTACTATCAACTGATCACATTGCAAATGGAGGGAGTGCTTTGAAGCAGGAATCGTGGCTTATGCCGTATGCTACCGCGCATATTTGGCGGTTTGTGCTGATCGCGGTGCTCGGCATTCTGACTGTTCTGTTTGCGGGGGCGTTGATGTTCACCTCCGGGTATCTGATCTCCAAATCGGCACTCCGGCCCGAAAATATTCTGATGGTGTATGTTCCGGTAGTTGGCGTGCGAACATTCGGCATCGGCCGTGCGGTCATCCATTATGTGGAGAGGCTGGTCGGGCACGACACCATCTTGCGCATCCTGTCACAAATGCGCCTGCGCCTGTACAACCTGCTGGAGCCGCAGGCGCTCCGGCTGTCTTCCCGGTACCGCACAGGCGATCTGCTGGGCGTCCTCGCAGAAGATATTGAACGTCTTCAGGACGTTTATATCCGAACCGTCTTTCCGGCTGTGACCGCACTTGTGATGTACGGGGGGATCGTGGCGGCGCTCGGGGCTTTTGATCCCGGATTTGCCGTCTTGATCGGGTTGTATGTCTGTCTGCTTGTGTTTGTTCTGCCGCTCATTTCGCTGCTGCTGACCAAGCGGAAGAACAGAGCGATTAAGCAGCAGCGCAGTGCATTATACCGCAAGCTTACCGATGCTGTGCTCGGTCTGAACGAGTGGTTCGTGAGCGGTCGTCAAGAACAGTTCCTGCGCGGATATGAAGAGGATGAAGCGGAGGTAGACCGGACGGATCGACAGCTGAAGCGCTGGGCACGGTGGCGCGGCCTGATCGCGCAAGGGGTGGTGGCGCTGACGGTCATCTCGGTATTGTACTGGACAGGGCAGCGGCACGGGGAAGGCATGCTGGATGTGACGCTGATTGCCGCTTTTGTCCTCGCCGTTTTCCCGTTGATGGATGCTTTTCTTCCCCTGTCTGATGCAGTGGAGAAGATACCGCATTATGAGGAATCACTGGCCCGTCTGCGGGCGATTGAGGCAGGAAACGCAAGGGGAGGGCTGGCCGGTGCTGCATATGATAGAGAGAGTGTGGAGAATCGAAACCGGTCCGGAATGCAGCATGCCGCCAAGCTGGACCTGGCGAAGAATGCCCGGTTCTTGTCCGACGCGGGCGCGGGGGTTCATATTCTTGTGAGGGATGTCTCATACCGTTATGAGAAGGAATCCCTCTCAGCTCTTGCGACAGCAGAAGAGGAGGGCCTTGAGCGAGAGACCCGGTATGCGGTTCGTGGTCTGTCGATGGACATCCCTCCTGGCTCGAAAGTAGCGGTCATTGGCCGATCCGGTGCAGGCAAGTCGACGCTGCTCAAGCTGCTTCAAGGCGTTATCTCTCCATCGGCGGGCAGTGTCACGTTGGACGGGAGTCCGGCGGACCATTATGGAGATGGCATGGCTTCGTTTATATCGGTACTGAATCAGAGCCCGCACCTGTTTGACACGACACTGGAAAACAATATCCGGCTCGGGCGTCATGACGCTACAGCAGAGGAAGTGGACGAGGCGGTAAGGCTTGCCCGGCTGGGGCCGCTGGTGCAGTCGCTTCCGGCAGGCCTCAAGACACGGATGCAGGAGGCGGGCCAGCGTTTCTCCGGCGGAGAGCGGCAGCGCGTGGCCCTCGCCCGCATTCTGCTGCAGAATACGCCGGTTGTCATTCTGGATGAGCCGACGGTCGGCCTTGATCCGAAGACTGAGCGGGATCTGTTGTCCACCATTTTCAGCAGTCTGCATGGCCGCACGTTAATCTGGGTTACGCATCATCTCGTAGGGATCGAACAGATGGATGAAATTGTGTTTATGGATGAAGGGGAGATTACGATGAGAGGGACGCATGCCGAGCTGCTCCAGCGCTCCTCTCGTTACAGACGCTTGTATCAGCTCGACCGGCCAGGCGTCATGTGAACTCCCTCGGGGTGACACAACAACATACAGCCCGAGTCTTCGAAGGATGTGTTCTTCGAGGGCCCGGGCTTTTGTGCGTCGTAAACGTGAGGAAGATGATCAACCGGCACAGCCTGCATAGGGAGCCATGGATCGTTATCAGCATGAAGGGGAAGCATTTTTCATTCCGCTGCCATCTGTGTCATAATAGGATTGGAATTTTAAAGCGTTTTTACATGATGGGTAACGGCTAGCAAAATAGACACGAGGAGGAAGATGAGATGGACTACCGTATTGAGAAGGATACGCTTGGTGAAATCAAGGTACCTGCGGATAAGCTGTGGGCTGCCCAGACCCAGCGAAGCTTGGAAAATTTCCGCATAGGCACGGAAACGATGCCGATGGAAATCATCCGGTCCTTTGCCGTGTTGAAGAAAAGCGCCGCCATTGTGAATGGCAAGCTGGGCAAGCTGGAGCCGGGCAAGGTAGAAGCGATTGTGACAGCGGCTGACGAGATCATCGCGGGGCAGTGGGATGAGCATTTCCCGCTGGTGGTATGGCAGACCGGAAGCGGCACGCAGTCCAACATGAACGTGAATGAAGTGATTGCCCGCCGCGGGAACCAGCTGTTGAAGGATAAAGGGGCGGACACTGCGATCCACCCGAATGACGATGTTAACAAGTCCCAAAGCTCGAATGATACGTTCCCTACCGCGATGCATATGGCGGCTGTCGTGGCGGTGGAGGAGCAGGTGCTGCAGGCACTGCGGCGGCTGAAGCAGACGCTTGCGGACAAGCGTGATGAATATAAGGATCTTATAAAAATCGGACGCACCCACCTGCAAGATGCAACGCCGCTCACCCTCGGACAGGAGATCAGCGGCTGGCACCGGATGCTGGAGAAGTCCGAGCAGATGATTGTGGCTGCTGTCGAGCCGCTGCGCGAGCTTGCCATTGGCGGTACGGCGGTTGGTACAGGCATCAACGCTCATCCGGATTTCGGCGATATGACCGCTGCCGAGATTAGCACCCAGACCGGCTACAGCTTTACTTCGGCAAGCAACAAGTTCCATGCGCTGACGAGCCATGATGAGCTTGTATTTGCTCATGGTGCGCTGAAGGCGCTGGCGGCTGATCTGATGAAGATCGCCAACGATGTGCGCTGGTTGGCCAGCGGTCCGCGCTCCGGCATCGGCGAGCTGACGATTCCGGCTAACGAGCCGGGCAGCTCGATTATGCCGGGCAAGGTGAACCCGACCCAGAGCGAGGCGCTTACGATGGTCGTATGCCAGGTGATGGGCAATGACGCTGCCATCGGCTTTGCGGCAAGCCAGGGCAATTTTGAGCTAAACGTGTTCAAGCCTGTCATCATCTACAATTATCTGCAGTCGGCTCGTCTCCTTGCGGATGCGATGGATTCTTTCAACCGCAACTGTGCGGTGGGCATCCAGGCGAATATCGAGGTGATTCGGGCCAATATGGAGCGCTCGCTCATGCTGGTCACCGCCCTGAATCCGCATATCGGCTACGAGAACGCGGCGACCATTGCGAAGCTGGCACATCAAGAAGGAACGACCCTGCGCGAGGCAGCGATCAAAAGCGGCCTGCTAAGCGGCGAGGAGTTTGACCGCATCGTTCGTCCGGAAGAGATGATTCACCCGAAGGCGTAGGGTTGGCGGAGACCGTTCAGTAGGTCAGCAAGCATAACCATTAGCGTCACTTCCCCTTTCACGGATGCTTTCACGATAATCCCTTTTAATCAGGTAGCGAAAGAAACGGAGAACTGCCGAGAAGGGGATAGGTACATCGGCATAAACAAGCGCTGCTCCAAGTCGCGCTGCAGGAGGAAGGTGTAGGTGGGTAAGGCTGGCGATTATTTCTCCACGCCCTTTTATTCGATCTTTTAATGAGCCTATAGCCTATGCTAGCTCCCAGCCTGAACTCCCTTTTTTTTGCTCCCTGAACGAAAGGGATAATCATGCAAGGGGCAAGGGCTCAGAATCGAGGAGCCGATCACGTTGGGGATTAGGCTTGATATAAAAAAAGTTGGACGGGAAACATAACGTTTCTCCGCCCAACTTTTTATTATGGGGACTTCACTGGAATTGGAATACTCTAGCTCCGATTCGCCTACCGAACACCCTTTGCTACATACCCAACGTGTTGCTGCTGCTTTTATACCGCGCCAGTCTGTTGGCCAGTACGGTAATCAGGAAGGAGCATAGCAGGCTGGCAGCCATCGAGATTAAGAAGCCGGTGGTGTTGTTGGACGTAATCGGACCGACAAAGGATGGCACATAGGCGGTGCCCCTTACGCCGAATAAACCGACAAGCATACCGCCAAGCCCGGCTGAAGCGATAGCTCCGGCGAAGACAAGCTTGTTCGAGAACATGAACGGATATGCAGCCTCCACGAAGGTGCCAAACCCCATATTGATCGCAAAACCCGGTGCGGCTACCGCGGCTTCTCCTTTATTGCGCGGGGAGATGATATTGGCGAGCGTAATGCCAGCCGACACCATAACCAGGCCAACCATATCCACGGCCCCCAAGAAGCTGTTGCTGGTCGTCTCCATCTCCAGCAGGACGATGGGCAGAATGGCGGCATGATATACGCCGCCGATAATGGCCGGCCATATGAGCAGACCCGCTACTAATCCAGCGATGGCAGGGTTCCAGGACACCAAGGTCTCGATCAGAGCCCGGATTCCTTCCCCGGCTGCCAGCGCCACCGGCGCGATAAGGAAATAAACGATAAGTCCGGATATAAGGCCCGAGATCCCGCCTGCCACGATATTGACGGTTGTCGCGGGGAAGCGCCATTCCACACATTTGCGGAATACATAATGGACAATCAGACCTGCGCCAATCCCGCCGATCATCCCGCCGATAATGCCTCCCTCAACGGACAGCACACCAGCGACAATGCCGGCGACAATCGATACCTCGTCCAGCTCGGAAATTTGCTTGGCTGCGATGACGGATAGAATGACCGGCAGCGCCTTGATCATCAGGTCGAACACTTCGGACAAGGCCGACAACCCCGGAATTTTACTGGCTGCCAGAATAAGGGCCATGCCGATGAATCCGGGCAGCGACGCCATCATAATGCCCCGAATGCTGATGCGGCGCCACGGGGAGGCGGAGACGGCTTGATCGCCAGCACCTGTCGAAGCGGCAGCCTGTCCGATCACCGGGCGATAGCTTAACTTCCAGTGCTTGCTGAGGGAGGTTGCAAACGCAACGGCACGGGTCCGGTTCGTCGTGCCTGTCGTGCCGGAGGCGGCAATCACGTTGGCCCCTTTGGACTGGATGACCGCCATTGAAGAACCGCCTGTGCCGGTTAACGGAATTTTCTCCTTCACGGCCGCGGCAATGGCATTTCGATTGCATCCTTCCGGATCGGCGCTCATCACAATCAGGCCATCAATTTCGGCAAGCTCAATCTGCTCGGCGATTTCAAGATCGAGCCGCTCGGCGGCTTGATTGACCTCCTCCAACGTTCCTTCAGCCACAACAATCGGCTGTTGCTGCGTCACACTCCAGCCGTACAATTTGGCAGGAGTACGGTCTGTTGCAGTATCCATAGAGCCTTCGGCAGCAATGAACTGCAGAGCCCCACAGGACAGGCCGGCGCTTTTTAGCTGCACTAAAATTTCATCGAGAAGCTTGAGCGGGTCTCTGCCCCCGAGGTTGTACAGATTTCCGCCGCTGCTTCCGAGAATGGCGATTTGACGATTCATAGGCTGAAGCCTCCTGTATGTAGAAATAAACTAAAGACTATATTACAGCAGAGTTATAACTTGTTAAAGTGTTAAATTATCCAGAAAAAAATCTGCGGCCCCCTTCCCGAAGGAGGAGCGCCGCAGACGGTAATCATGGTTATGAATGAGAGTGAGAATCTTCAGCGACCGGGACGGGTTCGTCCTCCTGCGCTTCTTCCGGCAATTGCTTCACGATCTGAAGCTTGGTGTAACGGTGGGTTTTCTTCTCCAATACCGTGAACACCAGATCTTCATAGGTCCAGGAATCGCCTTTCCCAAGCTCGGAGTTGTGGCCGTACAGCCAGCCTCCGATCGTATCCAGGTCATCCGTATCCAGATTGGCCGGGAGCAGATCGTTAATCCGGCTGATCGACACCTTGCCGTCCGCAATGATGCGGTTCGGCTCCGGTTGGGTCAGTTCGTGTTCTTCATCATCATCGAACTCATCGCGGATTTCACCGACGATCTCTTCCAGGATGTCCTCAATTGTGATCATACCCGATGTGCCGCCATATTCGTCAATCAGGATGGCCATATGGGTACCTTCCTGCTGCATTTTGCGAAGCAGTTTCTTGATCGGAATCGCTTCGGATACGGTCATCGCAGGATGAATCAGCTTCGACAGATCCATGTTGGAATTGTCATCGAACTCCAGAAAGAACTGTTTCGTATTGATCATGCCGACAATCTGGTCCTTGTCACCTCTGACAACGGGGAAACGGGTGTACTGCTCCCGCTTGATAATCTGTAAGTTTGTGGCCAGCGGTTTGTCTGCATACAGACAGATCATATCGGTACGAGGGACCATAATTTCCTTGGCCAGCATATCGTCAAAAGCAAAGATACGGCTGACGTAGCCATACTCGCTCTGGTTGATCTTTCCGCTCTCATAACTGTCGCTCAGAATCATGCGAAGCTCTTCCTCGGAGTGAGCCTCCTCGTGCTCGCTGGCAGGCTTCATGCCGAACAGGCGAACGAGCTTGTTGGCAGACCCGTTCAGGAGCCAGATGAACGGATACATGATGCGGTTAAACCAGATAATGGGCTGGGCGCAGAGGAACGAAATCGTCTCCGCTTTATTTATAGCAAGTGTCTTCGGAGCAAGTTCCCCGATCACGACGTGGATATAAGTCATAATAATAAATGCCAGTAAGAACGATATCATGGAAGCTACCGCACTTGGCAGCTCCAGACTTTCAAAGACCGGATGCAGTATCTTCTCGACCGTCGGCTCCCCGAGCCATCCAAGCCCGAGTGCGGTAATGGTAATACCTAGCTGACAGGCGGATAAATATCCGTCCAGGTTGGAGGTGACCTTCTTAACGGCGAGGGCGCCCTTGCGTCCTTCCATCACCAATTGATCCACACGACTTGGCCGAAGCCGGATGATAGCGAACTCTGTTGCTACGAAAAACGCGGTTGCCGCGATTAATACAAACACTAGGAATAGATTAAGGCCTATATTGCCATCCACGTAAAAACACATCCTTTTCTCTTCTGATCTGAATTAGTTTTTAGATAACCATGGCGTACTATGCATGGATATCTACATAATTCGATCGGAACTTCAAAGGCTCGAGCAGCATGTGCTTTAGGATTAGGAACGTATCCGATTGTACAGGCTCATCAATGCTCTTGGGCAAGAGCGTTATGAACACCCGGGAGAACACTTCCGGCATCATCCGTCCAGGCTCGGGGCTCTTAGGGAGCATAGGCGGCGCAGGGCGCACGCTCTCCACAGCTTCAGGCGGATTCTCTTTCGATTCGGAAGGCTCCGCGGCAGCGACGGAAACCAATGTAATCATGATTAGCGTCATGCCGAGTATTATACTTAAGATACCGTTTATCCTTCGTATGGGGTCCAAGTGAAATCGTCACTCCTAAGTTCATATCATCGGTTCTTTGCCGCAGCAGGTAACCGAGCGTACCTGACCAGTGGTATTCATTATATGGTCGTTGTAAGGTAATCTTCACCACTATCGATAAAAATAAAACAAAACGTATATGTTACTAATCATAAGAAATAGCAAGCCACCCTGTCAAATACCAATCCAGAAACCCTGGTACGACGCGGATGTATCGCTCTTCAGCAAGCGGCTATGCCGATGTCAATCGCCAAGCAAGCAGGGCCTGAGCCAGGAAGGGTGTTGCCCAACGCCCTTACGCAAAAAGAGCCTCCCTTGCCTGATGCAAGGGAGGCTCTGATTCATGGATCATTATTGATTGTGGCTTGGCAGCTGTTTGACATAGCTGTCGGACAGATGAAGCAGCTCCAGCGCACGCTCGAACTCATTCTCTGTTGCCTTGACGGCGGATGCATCGGAATGTGGAAGAGGCTTCGCTTCCCCGTCCTCAAAGCCGATGCCCGGAATGTACAGCGTCGAGCTGTTGATGAAGGTGCCGGAAGGAAGATAATAGCGCTCCGGCAGCAGGTTCTCTTCGCCATGGTTCAGCAGATCTTGACCAAAGTACAGATGGCCCTCCATAGAGACGCCCATCAGATTCGCGATCGTCGGGAGCAAATCGATCTGTCCGCCAACCTGCTCCAGTACATCCGGCTCAATGCCGCTGCTGTGAATCATGAGCGGGATGTTAATCATATCGGCCGAATCATAGTCGCGGCCGAAAATTTCGTGCATCAGCTCTTTATCCTTGTTGTTCAGCGAGTAAGTCGGCAGCCCGAGATGATCGCCATAAACGACGATCAGGCTATTGTCCCAGATGCCGTCTGCCTTGAGCTGCTCTATGAATTGTCCCAGCGCGTCATCGGCATAGTTCTGTGCCCGAATATACTCGCCGACGAAGGTGCCCTCATAGCGCTCCGGCAGCAGCATCCGGTGCTTGTATTCAGGAATCGTATACGGATGATGAGCAGACATCGAAATGACCTGGGCGTAGAACGGATTTCCGGAATCAGCCATGCTTTTCAGCTCCGGCGCTGTTTTCTCATACAGCACATCATCGGAGGCCCCGAAGAAGAGTTTGTCCTCTTCTCCGAAGAAGGATTTGTCATAATAGCGGTCAAAACCAAGCGCCTTGTACAGCTCGCCCCGGTTCCAGAACTCTACGACATTCGTATGGAAAGTCGCCGTATCATAGCCTTCCGCCTTGAGCAGCTTCGGTAGACTTGGCAGCGCCTTGTCCGCGTAATGCTGCGTGGCAGCCCCCCGAGGCGGGATATAAAACGATGTGTTGACTACGAATTCAGCATCCGAGGTGTTGCCCTGGCCGACATTCTGATAGAAGTTCGGGAAGTACAGACTCTCCCGGGCCAGCTTGTTCATGTTCGGCGTGATTTCCTGTCCGTCAAGCTCAAGGCCGATCAGGAACTCCTGGAACGACTCCATCTGGATAATGATCAGATTCTTGCCCTCCGCGACGCCTGCAAGCTGAGGCTCTTCGGGATCGGAAATGCCCTTTAACGCATGGATGGCTTCCTGATTGATAGTCTTAGCATCCACCAGCTCCGTATTTTCCTGCTGGAAAATCGTATAAGCCTCATAGTTGAGAATGCCCATCTCCTGAGCCTTGATGATCTCATTCATGCTGGCGCGATTCGGCATGATCTGAAACAGACAGATCATAAGGGAAAGAACGAATACAACGGAGGTGAGCATCCGCTTTTCCCTATGGGCGTGCCGGGCTTTCCATTGCTTAACCCGGTCGCTGCGCCGAAGCAGAATGAACAAGACGATAATATCGGTAAAGATCAGCAAGTAGTAAGGATCCATGAGAGAGAATACGCTATTGCTGACAGCCGTAACCTGATTCACCTGCTCCAGCGCATGATAGGTTACGATGACACCGTAATATTTATAATACATGATAGCTGCGAAGAAAATGCCCGTCAGCAGCAGGTTGACGGCCATGTAGATCGCCATCTTCCGTTTGGAAGCGAACCATTCAATCAGACTGAACAAGAGCCAGATGAATGGAATCTCTGTAATAAGCGGTCTCCAGGGTAGGACATCGTCAAAGATGACCATCCAGGCGAGATAGCTCTTGAGCAGCAAGATGATCGAAAAAAACATAAAAGGTTTCGTGAGTGTTAACCGAAACCGTGAAGTGGAGAACACTGCGATCGCCTTCCTTTCCATTCCGTCTTCGGTCCTCATTTCGTCACTCTTAGGAATAAAACGTAATTTTGGATTTAAATGTTCAGTTATTCTTATCCTGATTTTACAAAACTGATGAACAGAATTTATTATGCCCTCTTCACATCGGGTTGTCAAAGCGGGAAGTCACAGCCGAGGAAATGGAAAATAAGGCAAAACCGGGGTCCGCACAAGAAAAACGGCGATACCCTTCGTTTTTGCCTTTATTTGGGTTATTGCAGGAAGGAGACCATCAGTGGGGCAACCCCAAGCGTAAACAAGGCGGCCACGATCATCGAAATGCTGGATATCGTTCCCGACAGGGAGTTGAACTCAAATGCTTTGGAAGTGCCCGTTCCGTGGGCGCTCGTCCCGAACAGCACACCCCGGGCGATGTCGCCTTTGATATGGAATATGCGCATGATGGAAGGCCCGATCATGGCGCCGAGAATGCCGGTGAGGATAACAAACACCGCCGTCATGTTAGGCACGCCGCCGATCACTGCCGACACATCCATCGCAATGGGGGTCGTAATCGAGCGCGGGATCAGACTGGTGGCCAGATCACTGCTCAGGTGAAGCCATTTGGCGAGCAGCGCAGACGAGATGATGGCAAACATGGAGCCGGTCAGCACGCTGACGATAATTTCGGCGGCATGCTTTTTCAAAGTTTGAAAGTTCTTATATAACGGTACCGCAAAGGCGATCGTCGCGGGTTGCAGCAGCTTGCTGATCCACTGCGCTCCTTCATGGTATGCCTCATAGGAGCCGCCCGCTTGGGTCAGCAGGACCACGATGAGGAGCGGCGTGATCAGAAGCGGGGACAGATAGACCTTCGGCAGACGCTGGTACAGCATCTTGGCGCCCCAGTAGATGCCGATCGTCAGCGGCAAGCCGTATAATCCGAGCAGCGACAGACTCATATGCGCTTTCGCTCCTTTCTGGAAGAGATCAGGGTGGCCGTAAGGCCGGATGTGACCATCACGGTAATGGTGCCGATCAAGACAACCGCCAATATTTGAAGTCCGTCGCTCTCCAGCATCGGAAAAAATTTCATAATGCCAACTGCCGCAGGGATGAAGAACAACAGCAGCTCCGCCAGCAGCCAGTTTGCGCCAAGCTCAATCCATTCAAGTTGTAAAATGCCTGTTTCGAGCAAAATAAACACAATGACAATTCCCAGAATGCTGCCGGGAATGCCAATATTCAGCCACTCCACCAGTCGATCCAGCAGCAGGGACAAGAGCATAAAGCCAGCCACCTGCAAACTTCCTATTATGACGTTTTTCATGATCTGTCCCTCCTTTTCATTCTTTAATGAAATTTTACAACGACTGCTTTCATAGGTAAAATGCATATATCGAATGATATCCATTCCATTTATCTATACTAGTAAAACAGTCAGAAGGGATGCGATCAGATGGACATACGTCATTTGCAGTATTTTTTGGAGGTTGCCCGCGCGGGGAGCTTTACCAAAGCGGCGGAGCGGCTGTACATCACCCAGCCCACCATCAGCAAGACGATCCGCAACATGGAGGATGAATGGGGCGTAACGCTGTTTTATCGCCAGGGAAAGAAGATCGAGCTGACTGATGCCGGGCGGATCATGTATCAGCAGGCACAGCAGATGGTTGAGTCCTTTCAGCAGGTGTCCGACGAGCTGGAGGACCTGATGAACCTAAGACGCGGGCATTTGCGCATCGGTCTGCCGCCGATGGTCGGCTCCAGTTTTTTTCCGGAGGTCATCGGCTTGTTCCATCGCGAATATCCTAAGATTACGATCCAACTGTTTGAAGACGGGGCGAAAAAAGTGGAGGCCGATGTGGAAAGCGGACAGCTCGATATCGGCGTAGCAGTGCTGCCTGTGGATGAGCAGGTGTTTCACTCCTACTCTTTTGTCAGGGAGAAGCTGAACCTGCTGGTACATCCTTCACACCGGCTTGCAGGGCGGGAGTGGGTGGATCTGGCGGAATTGGCGGATGAACCCTTTGTGCTCTTTCGCGAGGATTTCACCCTTCATGACCGGATCATCCGGGAGTGCATACAAGCAGGGTTCGAGCCCAGGGTCGTCTATGAAAGCTCGCAATGGGATTTGATCAGCGGCATGGTGGCGGCGAATTTGGGGATTGCCCTGCTGCCGGAGACGATCTGCAAGGAGATTGATTCTTCCAGGGTGGCGATTCTGCCGCTCGACAATCCGACGATTCCGTGGCAGCTCGGGATGATCTGGCGGAAGGATCGCTATATGTCCTTTGCGGCGAGGGAGTGGATTGCCTTTACGCGCAAATTGCTTGGGGAGACAGACGAGCCGGGCGAAATCCGGGTTGACGAACAGGGGGATCGTACAAGAACCTGATCTGGCTGGAAGGGAATGGCCCAATATGTGATATTATACATTTCCAAACGGGAACGTCCCGATCATAATCAGGAATGGCTCGCCCGGCACATGGAGGGCAGGGGGACGATGCGGCTTGTTGGCGTACGGGCCGCGCGGGCTTCCGCTTTGTTTTTTGCCGGGAAATTTGGGGCATGTTACGATAAATGAACAAAGGAAACAGGGTAATGATGGGCAAGGCTCAGCACGCGAATTCCAAAATGCTTGAAAAGGAGGTCCCGAGCTATGACCATCCAGGCAGGAATCATCGGTTACGGACTGTCCGGGTCCGTGTTTCACGTACCGGTAATCACGAGTGTTCCTGATTTTGTCATTACGACCGTCGTATCTTTGAAACCGGACAAGGTGCACCGCGATCTCCCCGGAGCGAAGGTGGTGAGCACGGTCGATGAATTGCTGGCTGACCCCGAGCTTCAGGTCGTCATCGTCACGAGTCCGAATACGACGCACTATCCGTATGCCAAACAGGCGATTGCGGCCGGCAAGCATGTCGTTGTGGAAAAGCCGTTCACCGTCACCTCAGCTGAAGCTGACGAGCTGATTGAATTGGCCAGGCAGCATGGCGTGCTGCTGACGGTATATCATAATCGCCGCTGGGACAATGATTTTCTGACGGTCCGCAATCTGCTGGATATGAGGGCGCTCGGGAAGCTGTCGCTATACCAGGCACACTTCAATCGCTATCGGCCGGAGGTCAAGGAGGATAAATGGCGGGAGCAGGGGCTTCCCGGCTCGGGGACACTGTACGATCTGGGCTCTCATCTGATCGACCAGGCGCTGTTCCTGTTCGGAATGCCGGCTCGCTTGTGGGCTGATCTGCAGGCGGAACGACGCGGGTCGCAGGTGACGGATTATTTCCACCTTGTACTGATCTACGAATCGTTTCGGGTCATTCTCCATGCCGGCTCGCTGGTGCGCCAGACAGGGCCGAAATTCGAGCTGCATGGCGACCTCGGGAGCTTCCTGAAATACGGGGGCGATCCCCAGGAGGATCAGCTCAAGGAGGGCATGCGCCCAGGCGATACCGGCTGGGGAGAGGATCAGCCGGAGCAATACGGCCAGCTCGCGACAGAGTTTAGCGGTCTGGCTGTGCAAGGCGAGATTGAAACGCTGCCGGGAAGATATCAGGCTTTCTACCAGGGACTGGCCGAAGCGATCCTGGAAGGGGGCCCGCTGCCGGTCAGTGCCGAGGATGCACGGGACGTCATCCGGATCATTGAAGCGGCATACGAGAGCGCGAAGGAAGGAAGAACGGTCACGATTACCTGACGACGATCGGTAGCAGATGTTGTAGAGCCGAGGCTGCGGTCAGACACATAGTTTTCTCCGGATGAGGAATATTAGGATGGTATGCTTTCACAGCATGGGGGAGCGCTTTCTGTTCCCATCGAATCGACACGAATGATAGGAGAGAACGGATATGATGAAGAAAGGCTGGGGCCTGCAACCTGCGTTCCTGCTGCTCCTGGTGCTGGTGCTTGTCTCTGCTGCCCCTGGCACTGCGCTTGCAGCAGGCAGCGGACCGTTTCATTTCGGCTTTAAGAAAAGCGTTGACGGGAAGCTTCCTTCCATTGATCAGGAGGGCTTCAAGGAGCTGCTTCAGAAATACGGCGCCATATTCATGGGTGACCCCGAGAAGAAAGAGCTGTACCTCACCTTTGACAACGGTTACGAGAACGGGTATACGGCGCGGATCCTGGATACCCTGAAGGAGAAGAAGGTGCCGGCTACGTTTTTTGTGACGGGCCATTATGTGAAGACCCAGGAGGAGCTACTGAAACGGATGGCAGCCGAAGGCCATATTATCGGGAACCATTCCTGGAACCATCCGGATGTGACCACCATTTCCCCGCAGCAGCTCCAGCAGGAGCTGGAGCGGGTCAAGGCGGAGGTGGCCCGCATCACCGGCCAGCAGGAGATGAAGTATTTGCGAACCCCCCGGGGGATCTTCGATGAGCGATCGCTGGCGGTCAGCAAGGAGCTGGGCTACACGAACGTGTTCTGGTCACTGGCTTATATGGATTGGGATGTGAAAGCTCAGCGCGGGGCAGGGTACGCATACGATAAAGTCACGGCGCAATTGCATCCGGGAGCGGTGATGCTCCTGCATTCCATTTCCAAGGATAATGCCGAGGCGCTAGGCCGTATCATTGACGAGGCTCGCCGCCGGGGCTACGAATTCAAGTCCCTGGACGATATACAGAAGAAGGCGCCTTAATTGCCGGACAGGCCGCGCAGGTGGTGGTCCTGTCCTGGGAACGGTGGGCCGCCATCCTGCGGTAAAACAACGCATGCTGAGTCTGAGGATGAAAGAGCGTGCGTCCCTTCTGGAACCAGTCGGGAACTCAAGACCAGGCGCATAGGACCGTATCTCTATTAGCGGGCGGTGCCTGTGCGCTTTTTTGCTGTGTGCTCAGGTCGGAAACGGCCGGGCGCTTCATCAGCCAGACGGTGCATTCAGGAACGGATGTTTGGTATAATACGCTCTATAACAAGATGAAATCGGCGTATTCGCATATCGAACAAGGTGTATCGTGAAGCTGATGTCAAAGGAGACCCGCCAATGCCTGTGATCGTTCCAATATCCGTAAGGCCGCTTGTCGAATATGTGTTTCGAAGCGGCAGCATTTCATCCGGATTCCGGTCTGCTTCGACGCTGGTCGAGGGCACGAGAGCACACCAGACGGTGCAGAAAGAATACGGTGAACATGACCGGAAAGAAGTGCAGCTCGAAACAGCCATTCCATATGAGGATATGGTATTTCAGATTGAAGGCCGCTGTGATGGCCTGCTCTTTCAGGGAGAGCGAATATGGATCGACGAGATCAAGTCCACCTCCGGCCGACTGGAGGATATTGAGGAGGACAGCTATCCGGTCCACTGGGCACAGGCCAAGATGTATGCCTACATGTATGCCAAGCAGCATGATACGCGCACCATCACCGTCCGTTTGACCTATGTGCACATACCGAGCGGAGAGCGCAAAGAATATGAGCAGGAATGGAGCGATGCGGAGCTTGAGACATTTGCGCTGGATGTCGTGGCGGCCTTTGCGCCCTATGCCAAGCTGCTCCACGAGCATAGAACGCGCAGGGATCATAGCATCCGGGAGCTCGCCTTTCCGTTCCCTTCTTACCGGGAGGGGCAGCGGAAGCTGGCCGGGGCGGTCTATAAAAGCATTGCCGAGGGCAAAAAGCTGTTTGCGAAAGCCCCGACAGGCATCGGGAAAACGATCTCCACCATCTTCCCGTCGGTGAAAGCGATTGGGGAAGGGCTGCTGGATCGGATCTTCTATCTTACAGCCAAGACCATCACCCGCACGGCGGCTGAGGAAGCGATGGCCCGGATGGAACGGGGCGGGCTGCATATGCATACCGTGACCCTGACGGCCAAGGACAAAATTTGCTTTCGCGAGGAAGAGGGCTGCGGCCAGGAGGCCTGTGTTTTTTCCGAAGGCTATTATGATCGGATCAATGAGGCGATTCTGGATCTGCTCACCCATGAAACGCTCATAACCCGGCCGGTAATTGAAACGTATGCCCGCAAGCACCAGGTATGCCCGTTTGAGTTTTCCCTGGACGCCGCGTATGCGGCCGACGCTGTCATATGTGATTATAACTATGTATTTGATCCACGCGTGTCATTCAAGCGGCTTCCGGAGGAGGTTAAGAAGCGCAGCGTGCTGTTGGTGGACGAGGCGCATAATCTGGTGGACCGGGCTCGGAGCATGTTCTCGGCAGAGCTGCATAAGTCGGCATTTCTGTCGCTGCAGCGGATGTACAAGGAGATTAATCCCGCCTTGCACTTGGCTGCGCAGAAGGTGAACAGCCGCTTTATTTTGCTTCGCAAGGTCAGCGGCGGACAAGAGCGTTTCGTTGGCTCACAGCAGCCCGAGTTGATGTCCGAACTGCTGGAGGAGTTTGTGATGCAGGCCGAGGCGGAGCTAATGTCCGGCAGAAACGGGGAAGAAACGGAGGCTCTGCTGGAGACTTACTTTGCGGCACAAGCGTATCTGCGCATCTCGAGGCTGTATGATGAACGGTTTGTCACCTATGCCGATATCGGGGCCAGCGAGGTGCTGTTGAAGCTGTTCTGTCTGGACCCTTCGTATCTGCTGCAGCAGGCCGGCAAAAATTACCGCTCGGCGGTGCTTTTCTCGGCGACGCTGCTCCCGTTATCCTATTACCGCGACATGCTGGGCGCGGACGAGGAGGACTACAGCTTGTCCATCCCATCCCCCTTCTCCCGGGAGCAGCTGGATGTGCGTTTGCTGCCTGTCTCGACACGCTTCAAGGACCGGGAGAAGAATAAGGAAGCGATTGTTCAGATGCTGTGCCAATTGGTGAAGGAGAAGCCGGTCAATACGCTGGTATTCCTCCCTTCCTATCCGTATATGCAGGAGATCCATGCAGACTTCACCCTGGCGATGCCCGAAGTTCGGACACAGCTTCAGGGGCAGGGCATGCGCGAGGAAGAACGTGAGCAGTTTCTTAGCGCCTTTCAGGCTGAATCAGAGGAAGCTTTGGTTGGATTCGCGGTGATGGGCGGCATCTTCTCTGAAGGAATTGATCTTCGCGGCGAGCGGCTGTCGAGTGTAGTCGTTGTGGGTGTGGGGCTGCCCCAGCTGTCGTTTGAGAACGAGATCATTAAGGATTACTTCGAACAGACCGGCAAGCCCGGCTATGATTATGCGTATGTTTTTCCAGGTATGAACAAAGTGATGCAGGCCGGGGGCAGACTGATCCGCTCCGAGGAGGACAGCGGGACGCTGGTGCTGGTGGATGACCGCTTTCTGAGCCGTCCTTACAGCCAGCTTCTGCCGCAGGAATGGAGACACTACACAAGACGGTAAGCTCCTTGATATGCCCGGTTTCCCAGCAGCGAACCGCCGCTGATCAGCAGCACGGCTCCCGAGCGTGAACCGGCTCCTTCCCCGATATGCGCAGGTTTCGTATACATGCAAGGCTGCCAGTGATGGCAGCCTTTTGGCGCGTCTTCATAATAACGCTCGCAACGTTATAAGGCGAACGGAAGGACGGGGGATTCCGTTTAGTTCCAAGCATTCATAGAACAAAGTTGACATATGATGGGGGCCGCATTATATTTAGGTTACCTAATAATTTAGATGCCTATGCAAAACAGGAAAGAGAGGGATTGGTAATATTGGAAAACGACCATCAACCATCGGAAGATGAAGCATCCTCGAGCCGGGGCTGGGGCGGAAAGGCTGGTTTTGAGAACAGTGTTGCCCGGAACCTGGTAAGAAGCATATATCGGTTTCACAGGCAGGAATGGGAAATCCATATGAATATGGAGCATACCCCTGGGGAAGTCCGGGTGCTGATGAGCCTCCTGGACCGGAGTGAGAGTCCGGAGCTTCCCGGGATGAAGGTGTCCGAGATCAGCAACCGAATGAGAGTGACATCGCCGACCATCACGCAATTCGTGAAGGGGCTGGAGAAGAAGGGACTCGTAGAGCGGGTCATTGACGAGAAGGACCGCCGGGCGGTTCGCGTCTGTCTGACTGCGGAAGGCAAGCGGGTCGTTGAGGAAGTTCAGGACAATGTTACCCGCTATATGAACGGTTTGGTTGATTATCTGGGGGAAGAGGACAGCAGGAAGCTGACAGAACTGCTGAACAAGGCTTCCACATACCGAAGCAGAACATTGCGGCCAA
Source organism: Paenibacillus sp. 7541 (assembly GCF_002276395.1). Lineage (NCBI taxonomy): Bacteria > Bacillati > Bacillota > Bacilli > Caryophanales > Paenibacillaceae > Paenibacillus > Paenibacillus sp. 7541. The sequence goes on from NZ_NQLZ01000030.1 coordinate 121,307, forward strand.
CCGAAGCGCAGGATATGGAGCGAGGGAGATGAGAATATGCTGAAGCTGTTTCGATATATGCAGCCGTACCGCAATGCGGTGCTGATGGTGTTGCTGTTCACCTTTTTGCAATGTCTGGCGGAGTTGTATTTGCCAACGCTGATGGCGGACATTGTCGATATTGGAATCCTGACCGGAGATATTCCTTATATATGGCGCGTAGGCGGCTTTATGCTGCTGGTTGCCGCGCTCGGAATGCTCTGCTCGATTGCGGCCAGTTATTTGGCGGCTAAGGCAGCTTCGGGCTATGGACAAATTTTGCGCGGGCGGGTGTTTACCCATGTCGGAAACTTCACACTTCATGAATTTGACAAGCTGGGCACCGCATCGCTGATTACAAGAACGACCAATGACATTACCCAGATTCAGCAAGTCACGATCATGATGCTGCGCATGATGGTGATTGCTCCGCTCATGTGCGTCGGAGGGATCATTATGGCCGTCTCCCGGGATACCGGTCTGACGAGCGTGCTGCTCATCGTGCTGCCGGTTCTGGCGCTGGCGATCTTCCTGATTGCCAAGAAGGGTATTCCGTTATTCAAGGCGATTCAGGTCAAAATTGATACGCTCAGCCGCGTCGTGCGGGAGAACCTGACCGGTATGCGTGTCATCCGCTCCTTCAATCGGATGAGCCATGAGAAGGTTCGCTTTAATGATGCCAACGAAGATTTGACAGCCACTTCGATCAAGGTCAACAAAATTATGGGTGCGATGATGCCCATCATGATGCTAGTGATGAACTTTGCGACGGTGGCTATCGTCTGGTTCGGAGGACATCGGATCAATGCCGGGCACATGATGGTCGGAGATCTGATGGCTTTTCTTCAATATGCGATGATGATTATGTTCTCCTTAATTATGCTCTCCGTCATGTTTGTCATGATTCCACGGGCGCAGGCATCTGCGGTTCGGATCCAGGAGGTGCTCAGCCTTGTCCCTGAGATCAAGGATACAGACAAGGAACCTGCTGCGACCGGGCAGAAGGGCGTTGTCGAGTTCGAGGACGTCACGTTCTATTATCCGGGCGCAGAGGAGCCGGCGCTGTCCAATATTTCGTTCCGGACGGGTCCGGGCGAGATTACAGCGATTATCGGTGGCACCGGATCAGGCAAGTCTACCCTGATCAGCTTGATCCCCCGTTTCTATGACATAACGTCCGGCCGGCTGCTTGTGGACGGCGTGGACGTGCGGGATCTGAAGCAAGAACAGCTCAGATCGCGAATCGGGCTTGTGCCGCAGAAGGCGCTGCTGTTCACCGGGACGATTGCGGACAACATTCGTTATGGCAAGGAAGACGCAAGCATGGAAGAAATACAGCATGCCGCTGAGGTTGCCCAGGCTGCCGATTTCATCTCGAAGATGGAGGGTGGATACGAGGCGGTGATCTCTCAGGGAGGAAGCAACGTATCGGGTGGACAGAAACAGCGGCTGTCGATCGCACGCGCGCTCGTGCGCAAACCGGAAATTTATCTGTTCGACGACAGTTTCTCTGCGCTTGACTTCAAGACAGATGCCAAGCTGCGCGCCGCGCTGCGTGAGGAAACCGGCGATGCCGCGGTATTGATTGTTGCACAGCGGGTGAGCACCGTGATGGATGCCGACCGCATTATCGTGCTGGATGAAGGACGGGTTGCAGGCATAGGGACACATGCAGAGCTGATGGAGAACTCCCGCGTGTACCGGGAGATTGTCGCTTCCCAGCTGTCGGAGGAGGAGATCGCATGAGTGACAAGAAGGAAAGACGGGGGCATTCGGGAGGCGGTCCCTTTGGCGGTCCTCATGGACCGGGCATGCCACCGGAGAAAGCGAAGGATTTCAAGGGCACATTCAAACGGCTGTCCGGTTATCTGAGACCGCATCAGGGCAAGCTTCTGACGGTTCTTATCGCTGCGATCCTAAGCACAATCTTTGGCATCGTCAGTCCGAAAATACTGGGGGATGCGACGACGCTCCTCTACCGCGGCTATATCAGCGGGGACGGCATCGACTTCGTTGCCATCCAGAAGATCATGCTGTGGCTCGGCGGACTATACCTGCTCAGCTCGCTGTTTGCTTACATCCAGCAGTACGTGATGGCCAGTGTGGCCCAGCGTACGGTGTATGATCTGCGCAAGGAAGTGAACGACAAGCTGGGCCGCCTGCCGCTGAAATATTTCGATGCCCGCACGCATGGCGAAACGCTGAGCCGGGTGACTAATGACATGGACAACATCAGCAACACGCTCCAGCAGAGCTTGACACAGATGATCACCTCTGCCGTCACGCTGGTCGGGGTCGTCATCATGATGCTTACGATCAGCCCGCTGCTTACGCTTGTTGTCATTCTGACACTGCCGCTCAGCATCATTGTTACCACCGTGGTGGCGAAGCGCTCCCAGCAGCATTTTGTAGCCCAGCAGAAGCATCTGGGAGAATTGAACGGCCATGTGGAAGAGATGTATACCGGGCACAAGATCGTCAAGGCATTCGGCCGGGAGCGCCAGTCTGCCGAGAAATTCGAGGAAGTGAACAACCGGCTGTTCGATGCCGGATGGAGAGCGCAGTTCATCTCCGGAACGATTATGCCGCTGATGGGCTTTGTCGGGAATATCGGATACGTAATCGTCTCTGTCGTGGGGGGCGTGCTTGTTACCCGCAGAGCGATTGAAATCGGGGACGTTCAGGCCTTTATCCAGTATTCCCGTCAATTCACGCAGCCGATCACACAGCTGGCGAACATCGCCAACGTCATCCAATCGACCATTGCTTCGGCAGAGCGAGTGTTTGAGGTGCTGGATGAGACGGAGGAGACTCCGGATGCCAGCGCTGCCTCGAAGCCGGACCGTCCGCGCGGCGATGTGGCGTTCGAGCATGTGAGCTTCGGCTATCATGAGGATCAGCTGCTGATCGAGGATATGAACATCAAAGTGAAGCAGGGGCAGACGGTGGCCATTGTCGGTCCGACAGGGGCAGGGAAAACAACGCTGATCAACCTGCTGATGCGCTTCTATGAGCTTAATGCTGGCCGAATCACCATCGACGGTATCGATATTACCTCGATGAAACGCGGGGAGCTGCGCAGCCTGTTCGGGATGGTGCTCCAGGACACCTGGCTCTTCAATGGCACGATCCGTGACAATATCGGGTACGGCCGCGAGGGGGCGACCGAGGAGGAGATCGTTCAGGCCGCCGTCGCAGCGCATGCGGACCATTTCATCCGTACGCTGCCGGAAGGGTACGATACCGTGCTGAATGAAGAAGCGACGAATATTTCACAAGGGCAGAAGCAGCTGCTCACCATCGCCAGGGCGATCCTGGCGAACCCGGCGATCCTCATCCTCGATGAGGCGACAAGCAGCGTGGATACCCGGACCGAGATGTACATTCAGCATGCGATGAATGAACTGATGAAGAACCGGACCAGCTTTGTCATCGCGCATCGTCTGTCTACGATCAAGGAAGCGGATCTGATTCTGGTCATGAATCAGGGAAGCATCATTGAACAGGGAACCCACGAGGAGCTTCTGGCGGCCGGCAGCTTCTATGCCGACCTCTACAACAGCCAGTTTAGCTCCCGGAAGGAAGCGGTCTAACCTGCGCTGCTGTCTGAATGGCGGTCATATCGAGCATTGCTTTTTCATATGGTTCTACTATAATGAAGGTTATGAAACTAGGCACGGGACGTGCTCATTACGTATAAGGGAGCCATGATCGTTATTGAATAAGGCTGAACTGAATCAAATTGTACAGGAGCTGTTACGTCGGTCAGGCAGTACCGTGACGGTTGCGCTGGAGTCCTATTTTCCCGGGGGGCGCTTGGTCGGAGGGAAATATGCGATGAATTCGCACACGGTCACGATGTATACCGAGGTGATACGCCAGCAATGCTTGCAGCTGTTCGGATCGCTGGAACAGGTCGAAGCCTATTTTGCCGTCGTGTTCGCCCACGAGCTGGGTCATGCGGCTGACCAGACGCTGCAGGAGCTGTGCAGCAGAATGGACACCTCGGAGAACGAGCTTGTGCGCAAACAGATTGCGCTGCAGGCGGAAGAGAATGCATGGCATTATGCGGCCGCATGGATCGCGGACATCGATCCGGCATTCGTGCGCGTCATTGTCGAGCAGTCACTGGCTGCTTACCGCACAGAGATTGCATCTTCAGAGATCGCGTGATCCTGGAGAATTCCCATTTATATTTCAAAAAATAGAAGCCCGCACCTGCGGATGACCTTGCGTCATCTTCTGGTGCGGGCTTGATTGTGTTTCCATCCGGCGACGGGTCTAGTCGTCAGGGTTCAGCTTTTTTAGCGGTTCAATCGCCGGCCCTTCCAGCACCTCGCCATCGAACGTGTACCTGGAGCCATGGCATGGGCAATCCCATGAGCGTTCGCCTTCATTCCATTCCACTTCGCAGCCCATATGGGTGCAGGTCGTATCCACCATGTGAAGGTTTCCTGCTTCATCCTTGAATGCCCCTGCACGCTGCCCATTATGGCGGACGATGGCTGCTTCCCCAGGCCCGAGCTTGGATGGATCGGTGTGCTTCAGGTCCACTTTTCCGGCGATGAAATCTTTGACAACACCGGCGTTCTGAACGACCAAGGTTTTCAGGCTCGGATCCACTTTGAAACGGGACGGGGAGAACAGCTGGGCATACCGATTTTTGCGCTGAAGGACTTTGTCCGCCAGGATGTGAGCGGCCAGCGCGCTGGTGGTCATGCCCCATTTCCGGAATCCCGTAGCTACAAAAATCTTGTCCTCATTCGGCGTCAGCGAACCGATGTAAGGCAGGTTGTCGAGCGTCACCAGATCCTGCGTTGACCAGCGGTACGGGATCTCTTTGGCCCCGAGCAGCTTCCCGGCGAACAGCTCCAGGTTTTCGTAATGCTTGTATGTGCTGATTCCTTTTCCTGTCTTGTGATTCTCCCCGCCTACGATGACCAGTTCTTCGCCCTGATAAGAGGCGGACCGCAGGGAGCGGACGGGCTGGTCAATGCTGAGATACATCCCGCCCGGATACGCGGTTTCCGGCTTGACGGCAATCGCATAGGAGCGTTCCACGTGCAGTCTGGCGAAGTACATCCCCTTGCCGTCATAGAACGGGAAATGGGAGGCGGACACGGCAAAATTACAGGTGATTTTATGATTGCCGCGTGTCGTCTGCAGGATGACCGGGCCGCTTGTATCCGCCTGTTCATCAATGGTGGTGTATTCATAAATCCGTCCGCCGAGCTTCAGAAACCTCTCCGTCAGCCGCTTCATGTACTGGAGCGGGTGGAACTGGTACTGTCCGGGCATCTTGATCGCACCTTGAATCGGGATCGGCAGCGGAAGCTTGTCCATCCACTCGCCTGGAATGGAAAGCTTCTCATACGTCTTGAGTTCATCCTCAAGCTTGGACAAACTGCGCTCATCCTCCGTATAGATATAGGCATCCTCCAGCTTAAGCCCGCACTCCTGCTCCTCCTCACCGACCATGTCCCGGATGAACTCAATGGCTTCGCGGTTTCCTTCATAATACTTTCGGGCATTCTCCGCGCCAAAATGCTTCTCGAACTCATGATAAATCAGACCATGCTGGGCTGTAACTTTCGCCGTCGTAAATCCGGTCGCTCCGTTCAGAATTTTGCCGGCTTCAAGAACGACCACATCCATGCCCTCCTTCGCCAGCAAATAGGCCGTCGTAATACCGGTGATGCCACCTCCAACGACAGCTACATCAGCCTGAATATCTTCAGCCAGTCTATCGAAGGACGGCAGCTCGCTTGTGGCCCGCCACAAAGATTCGGGATATTGCGGAAGCCCTTGCTTCAGATTGCCTGACTCATTCATACAGCACTCCTCCTTGAAATCATCATTTTCGCCTGTCTTTTCCATCTTTGTTTTCATTATTACCACGCCATGAAGATTAGAAACTTGTGCTGCTGACCAGCAGGCTCGTTTCGCGGGTTCATTCGTCCAAATTTCTTCCGTCACTGTAAATAATTTGGGGGGATTGTGAAAAAAATACCTTAAACGGACCAGATTCGGAAAAGCGAGGAAGTTGAGGGATTCGATCATGAAAAAGCAGAACAAGCTTAACCCCAAGCAGGCGCTGGCCTGGCTGCACAGACAACTGAAGGGTGTCTCGGATATCGAGGAGCGCAAGTTGAAAAAGGGCTTTGAGGAGATCGACATCATATACTTCAAAAGCATGTGCGATCCTGTCATGATCAATAACCATTTGATCAACCGGTTTTATGAGCTGGACGATGTGCCGCTATATCTGGAGTTCATCAGATCTTTCCCGAAAAGTCTGGAGCCTGACAGGGAAGAGGATATGCTGCGCAACATGCTGCGCGGAGCGGTCGCTATCTTCACCAGGGACAAGGTGCTGTTGTTTGACGCTGAGCTGGTGAATACGAGCAGCATTCAGCCGGCCAGTACGGAGAACGTCATTCAGGGCCCTGACGATTCGTTCACGGAGAACGTTGAGGTCAACCTCAATCTTATCCGCCATCGTTATCAGTCGGCCCATCTGAAGAGTGAATATATGACAGCGGGAAGAGCATCACAGACCCGGCTCATTATTTTGTACGATGATACGATCGTCGATAAGACCATTCTGGAAGAGGTAAAGAATCGGCTGTCCGATATCACATCGGATGTGATTCAATCCGCATCGGATATTGAAAGGTCAACGATGCATCCGCATTGGCGCCTGTTTCCCACGATGATGCTTAGCCAGCGGCCGGACCGAACCGTGCTGAACATTTCGCAGGGGAAGGTCGCCATTCTGGTGGATAATACGGGTTATTCGATATCGGTTCCCTCAATCTTTAATGATTTCTTTACGGCCATGGACGATAAAATTCAGCTGCCTCCCATCGGCTGGTTCCTCAAAGGCGTACGCTATATCGCCTTGTTCTTGACGGTGCTTCTTCCGGCTTTTTATGTGGCCTTTACGTCATATAACCCGGAGATTTTACGCATGCAGATCACATTGCTTATTGCCGGAAGCCGGGCGACGGTGCCGTATCCGTCTTTTTTCGAGGTGATTTTCATGCTGCTCGCCATGGAGTTTCTGACCGAAGCGAGCGTGCGACTGCCGAAGGCGATTGGTCCCACAGCCACGACGGTCGGCGGTCTTATTCTCGGAACAGCGGCCACGGAAGCGGGGCTGGTCAGCAATATTATGATCATCCTCGTATCCGCTGTGGCGATAACAAACTTCGTGATTCCATTCTCCATGATGAGCATGGGGATTCGGGTGAGCAAATATGTGTTTATTCTTCTCGCTTCCACCTTCGGGCTGGTCGGCATCGTGCTTGGCATGGTAGCTATGATCACCTATTTAACAAGCCTCCGCACCTTTGGCAAGCCATATCTGAAGATGTTCGCCATGGATTGGCGGAAAAAGGGGGATGAGCGGAGTGGTTAGGAACAAGTATTTCTACTACCTCTTCTTATTGAATGCATCGATCAATCTGATTAACTTTGTTCCCGGCATTATGCTGGATGACCGGTTTGATGGGGGCATGATGTCCATCCTGTTATCGATCCCGATCGGTGCAGGGCTGCTGTATCTATTTGCGAAGCTGATTGCCAAATTTCCGGGAGAAGGGCTGCCGGAAATTTTGTATTCCGCGCTGCCGGGATGGCTGGCGGCCCCGATGCTGATCGTAGCCGCCGCGGTCTGGTATTTCTCCAGTGTCATTACCCTGATCAGCTTTACCGATATTACGGATCGGTATATTAATCCGGACATTGCGACATACCTCATTCTGGGCGGATTCATTGTGGTCGTCGGATTGGCCGCCCGTCTTGATTCCGAGTCGATTCTATACGCGCTTGAGATGGTGCTGTACATGGCGGTTCCGCTCATTGTTTACATGTCCTGGCGCGCGCTCAGCAGCCCGTTTTTCAGCTATGACTCTGTTCGGCAGATTATCACCTATACCTGGAATCCGCCCAACTACCAGACGATGTCGGCGGCTACATACGTTTTTACCGGATACATCAACATGGTGGTGTTCAATCGGGTGTTTCATAAATTCAGAATGCGGCATATCATTCTGATCATTATGATGAGCATTGCGACATTGGCTGTATCGATGCTGGGGCCAATCGGGTTTCTCGGAACAATCGGTGCGGGAGAGCATGAGTATCCGGCGTTTGCAGCGATGGACTCGCTCAGAATCCGGTACTTCATTATCGAGCGAATGATTTATGTGTTCTACTTCGTGTACATGACGCTGTCTCTGCTCAACTCGATTGTCCACTGGCATGTCAGCAAGGAGCTGATCATTGGGGTGTTTGGGTTCAAGGGAAGCCCGTCGCCCAAGGGAGACAAGAAGAGGAGAAGGGCCGAATGGTGGATTATTGGGGTGTTCAGCTTGATCGTGCTAGTCATCTCAGGCGCAATTAACCAATACATGCTGAAGGATATGGCGATTGTGTTCGTTGATTCCCGGTTTGCCGGGGAATTCGTGCTGATTGGAACGCTGATATATGCCGCGGTCAAAAGAAAGAGGAGGAAGAAAGCATGAGACACTCCACATATCGTGTGATGATTTTGTTATGTGCGTTCATTCTGCTTCTGAGCGGCTGCGGATTCCGTGACATTGACCTCAGGTTATTTGTTGTTTCCATCGGTGTGGATGTGTCGGAGAAGGGGCCGAACGTGAACAGATATAGCTTCAAGATGGCCATTCCGACAGGTGATCCCAAGTCGGGGGAGGTCAAGTCGCTGACCGTTACCCAGGAATCCGAAAGCATTGCTGAAGCGATACGTCAGGTCAAGTCCAAGGTGGACAAGGAACTGGATTTCGGGCACTGCAGGGCGGTGCTGTACGGCGAAGCATATGCACGCCGAAGCATCCGCAGCATTCAAGACTGGACGGTTCGGCGCCGGGACATCCAGCTGCTGATGTTTCCGGCTGTGGCGATTCCGACGGCAGAAGCTGTGCTGAAAATCCAGCCGCCGACGGAGCGGGTCGCCGGCAACGCGCTTGTGCTGGCCATTAGCGAGGACGGGACCGAGTCCCCGTTCATTACGAGGACGTTTGCCTTTGATCTCAACCGCAAGATGAGGGAGATCGGCGAGGACCCGGTCATGCCGGTCATTACGACCGAGGGAAATGTGCTGAATATCGACCGCGCCGCACTGATGGACAAGGAGCGGGTCAAGCTGATCCTGAACCCCGAGGACACCAGACTCTATAATATGCTGGATCGCAGGGATATACGGACCAATCTCCGGACGAGGCGGGATGGCGAGATTCTGGAGATGAATGTGGAGCACTCGAAAGCGCGATACAAAATTATCGATGGTTCTGATGGACAAGGAGAGATCCGGTATACCATTCGGCTGTCCGGGACGCTGGAGGAGAAGCAAATGGAGGAGCAGATGACCCTGGAGGAGCTTAAGAAGATCGAGGAAGCTTTCAGCCAAGAACTGTCGAAAGACGTGACCCGGCTGCTGAAAAAAATACAGGAAACCGGGTTGGACCCGCTTGGCTTCGGTTTGCGTTATGCCGGAACGCACTGGAACAATGATACGGAAATGCAGGACTGGGAGCGGCTGTACCCGCAGATCAAGTTCACGGTGAAGGTGCGGACGAAAATCAAATCGAACTTCTTTAAGCGGTGACGGGAGGTCCTTCTGGCGAATGCGCTGAGAGATGGTAAAATAGAGAGGAGACATCCATCTTCATATAAGGGAGGTTCCACCAATGGAGTTCAGAAGATTAGGCGGAAGCGGGCTCAAGGTTAGCGAAATCAGCCTTGGCAGCTGGCTGACCTATGGCGGGTATGTAGAACGTGAAAATGCAGTCAAGTCGATTCAGACGGCGTACGGGCTTGGCGTTAATTTTTTTGATACGGCCAATGTCTATGCGCAGGGTGCTGCAGAAGTGGTCGTAGGAGAGACGCTGGGCGCGTTCCCGCGCGAGTCCTATGTGCTGGCAACCAAAGTGTTCGGAAATATGGGAGACGGCCCGAATGACCGCGGACTCTCCCGCAAGCATATCATGGAGCAGTGCCATGCCAGCCTTAAGCGCCTTGGTACGGATTACATCGATATTTATTACTGCCACCGATTCCATGAGGAGACTCCGCTCGAAGAAACGCTGCGGGCGCTTGACGATCTAGTGCGTCAAGGGAAGGTGCTGTATGTGGGTGTCAGCATGTGGACAGCTGCCCAGATGGAAGCTGCACTGGCCGTGGCTGACCGGTATTTGCTGGATCGCATCGTGGTGAATCAGCCGCTGTACAATATGTTCGAGCGGCAGATTGAAGAAGAGATTATTCCGCTAGGTGAACGTAAAGGGATTGGACAGGTGGTCTATTCACCGCTGGCCCAAGGGGTGTTGACTGGGAAATACGCCAGTCTCGAGGACGCTCCGGAGAACAGCAGGGCCTCCAAGCTTGGAACCGACAGGCTGAAGATCAGCCCGGAGCGTCTTGAGAAGGTACAGAAGCTCGGCGCAATAGCCCGAGAGCTTGATATCACGGTCGGCCAACTGGCACTTGCATGGATTCTGCGTCAGCCGAACGTAGCGAGCGCACTCATTGGAGCAAGTCGGCCGGAGCAGGTGGAAGAGAATGTGAAAGCTTCTGGCATCCCGCTGTCTGAAGCGACATTGACCGCTATTGAAGAGGTACTCCAAAGTTAGGGGGCTGTAATCCGGGAGCGATACATACCTTGTTTCGCCCGGTGTTCTTCGCGCGGTATAGCTCCTGGCCAGCTTGATCCAGCAATTCGATAGCTTGCCTGGCCATCATCGTATCGGGATGAACAGCCACGCCGACGGATACGGTAAGGTGAAGCTTCGTTCCGCTGTGCAGGAGAAAGGTATGCTTCTCCACGGCTTCCCGGATTCGCTCCGCAATCGCCGTCATCTCGATGGGGGTTGCTTCCGGAACGAGCACGGTGAATTCATCGCCGCCGCTTCGGGAAACTTCGTCAAATGAGCGGGCATGCTCCTTCATCACATTGCCAAGCTGTAGTAACACGGCATCTCCGGCCTCATGGCCGTAGGTGTCGTTTATTTTTTTGAAGTGATCAATGTCAACAATAATAAGGCCAAGCCGCTCGCCGAAATGCTGGGCTTCGAGAAACCGCTCCGAGAGCCGTTGCTCGAACTGCTTCAAATGGCTGAGATTTGTCATATCCCCAGGCGCCGCCGGGGTATTAATCTGCAGCAGAAGCTTGTTGGCTGCATGTGTATGTTCGGTCAGCAGGCAGAGCAATGCTGCGGCTATGATGGAGACTACCAGCTGCGTAATGAAGAATATAAACGCCCGATCATGGTCTGTCATGTTGGTCAGAATGACGAGCAAATGGATCACCATGCTGCCGGCATTCATGATTTGCATCTTGGTCATCCGGTCGAGCCGTGTCGTCGATATCCAGCCTGAGATGACGGCGATCAGCAGCATGCCGGAACCGATAATGACGGAGGAGATCGATACGCCGAATATGACCATCCGGCCGAAGCCGATAAGCAGCCCGGAAATGATGGCCGGAATCCAGCCGAAATAGATGGCTGCCACCATCATCACAAGATGTCGCAGATCAGCGGTAAGGTTCATATCAATAGGAAATGAATGAAGCATCATGATCTGGCCAATCAATCCAAATAAAATGCCCGCATAGATCTTCACTTTTAATGAGGGAGTATCCATGCTCAAGGCGTAGCGCTGCGTCAGCCATCCAGAGATATATAGGAAGGTGGCGAGTATACAAAAGTTGATTAACAGGCTGTTCAGCATTGGGAGTGAAGAGCTCCTTTCACATTTCCTTGAATAAATGTTGGAAATGAGGACGTTCCTCCCTATTTTAAGGATAAACGGGGCCAAACACCAGCAATTTATCGCCCTCAATTTACAAAAGGTGCGAAAATGCGAGCGTATTCTCCTACATCCACCATTCGATGCCCGTATAAAGGATCAGCCCGCTCATACTTGCGTACGCACTGAGGATGTGCTGCCTGGACTTCGGGTTCAATCTTCTTTCGACAAATGCTCGGAAAGCCAGCAGCACGGATACAGCAAGAATACAGTCATGGTGAGAAGATGTTCTCCTCTCCGAACCTGTGCCACCGATTCATGTGTTTGTACAGCCACCCATTCGTTTCACGGGGGAGGTTCAGTTTTTTCTTCAACCATAAGGAGCCGAACCAGAAGGCTATCGTATACAAAATGGTGCAGATCAGGAACATGAGCGTCTTCTCCTTTCCGCCTTACGTGTCCACTTAATCATGGAATTATATCTATATTATTCCATATATAAGCTCTCTTGGGGAATGGAATGTTGGATATTGATAAATCATATCTATCATATTGACCAAACTCGAAATAAGATTTATACTTATTCTAAAAATAAAATTAAAAGGGTGAATACCTTGAAATCCATAAACCTGACGACGCAGCGGCAGGCGGTATATGATGTAGTTCGGGAAGCGAACGACCATCCTACCGCTGCGGATATTATGAACCGACTGATGGAGAAGGGCTATAATCTGGCGTACGGTACGGTCTACAACTCCCTGCGCTACCTGACAGACAAACAGCTGATCAGAGAGCTGAAGCTTGGGGAAAGCGCCAGCCGCTATGATGCCAGAATGGATGATCATCAGCACATCATCTGTGAGGTATGCGGTAAAGTAGACGAAGTCATGACCGAGGTGCCCAAGGATTGGGCCGACACGGTAGCGGGTGAAACGCATTACGTCATTCATCATGCTCATGTTGTATTTGGGGGGGTATGTCCGGAATGTCAAACCAAACGGAAGAACTGATGGCAAGTATCGGAGCTGTGCTGCCGTTTCCAGACTGGAAAGTGGAGAATCGTTATACTGAGCCTGGCCTTGGCTTCTCGATCGGCGATGCTTGTCCGGTGTCCCTTCGAGCTGCACTGCTGAGCCGCTCACCCGGACGTGTACAGGATATGCTGATCACCTTGTCCGAGAATTGCTTTGAGGTCATGATGTTCAGAAAGTGGGAACCGGGGCTGCAAAATGCCTTGAACACAGGCATTCTCATCGCGGATATGACCGGCTGCCGGGATATTGTCGCTTTCCGGAAGGAAAGAGATATGCTGATTCCAGGAGAGGCCGGAGTGCCCGTGCTCTATCTGGTCAATGAGGAATTGATGGGCCGGGCAGGCGGCAGTCTGCTGAGCGAAGAGCTGATGGTGTGGCCAGCGCGCTCCAAGCAAACGATGCTGTATCAGGTGCAGCGCACGATTCGCCTGTTCTCCGGCGTAACCTTACGGTCCGAAGAAGGAGCCAAAGGGCTGGTGTTCAAAGACCTGATTGTCGACAGAGAGAAAATGACCCTGCACCAAGGACATACGCCGGTTCACCTGACAAAAACCGAATTCAGTTTGCTGATTCACCTGCTGGAGAGCGGCGGTGCTGTATGCACGCGCGAGGAGCTGATGAGCAAGATTTGGGATACGGATTTTATGGGCGGCAGCAATGTGGTGGACGTTCATGTCAAAAGTCTTCGCAAAAAGCTGAACGACCATGCGGGGGCGCCGCGATATATCGCAACAGTACGAGGAGTGGGTTACCGCCTGGCGGATTAATCCGCT